>JAJXVA010000215.1 GCA_021782435.1 Pseudomonadota bacterium | reverse complement strand
GGAGAGGTTCTCGGCGGCGACCCGCAGGCCGAGCCGGGCCACGCCGAAATCATACAGGCGCAGCACGGGGTCCGCCGGCACCGCGACGCCATCGAGCACGATCCGCACCGGGTCGAGCGGGATGTCGAGCGGCGGCACCCCGAAGGCCACTGCCTTGGGCGGGGTGGAGACCAGCCGGCCGCGGCTCAGCGCGGCGCGCAGTTGCTGCGCCCAAAGCGTCTCGGCCTTCGCCAGATCGATCGTATCGGCAACGTCGAACAGCCGGCTGGCGATCACGGCGCCGGAGACGACCACCAGTTCGCGACTGTCCATGCGCTACGGCCTTGCCCCGGAGGGGGTGTTCGGGCGGGGATGCTAATGGGCGGACGCGCCGGGCGCCACCGCTGGGGGCGCGGCCTCGACCCCAACCAGCTCATCACGCGCCTTGGTCTCTGGCCCGCTCCGCCACGGTGGTCTCGGCGGAAGTCAGCTCCTTCATCAACCACGCGCGGAAGCTACGCAGCGCGGCCGAAGTGGGTTTGTTCCGTGGCCGCGTGAGATAATATCCGCCCGGCAGCCGCACGGGCCGGCCGAACGGGCGGACCAGCGCACCGGAGGCCAAATAGCTGCCGACCAGGACCTCCACGCCCATCGCCACGCCGCTGCCCTGGAGCGCCGCCTCATAGGCAAGGGTGGAGCTTTCGAACTTCAGGCCCTTGCGGCTGCTCACGACCTGCGCGGCGCCAACCGCGCGCAGCCATGTCTCCCAGTCGTCCGGGCGGGCCAGGGAATGCAGGAGCGTCATCCCCGCCAATTCCTCGACCGGCAACGGTCCACGCTTCCCGCCCAGCAGCGCAGGGGTTGCGACCGGCAGGAGGGTAATCGGCGCCAGGAAATCCGCTTCCAGCCCCGGCCAGTCGGTGCCGTCTCCGGAGCGCACCGCGGCATCGAGGTCCTGGCGGTCGAAGTCGACCGGGCTGACCGAGGCGGTCAGGCGCACCTCGATGTCCGGGTGCAGCTCATGGAAGCGCGTCAGCAGCGGGACGAGCCAGCGCTGGGCAAAGGTGGTGTATGCCTGAATGGCCAGAACGTCGCGGCGCCCGCGGCGGCCGACCTGCCCGGCGGCCCGCGCCAGCATGTCGAGCGCCTGGCGCACCGGCGGCAGCAATCGTGCCCCCTCGGCGGTAAGCCGGACCTCGCGCGTTCCGCGAATGAACAATGGCGCCCCGAGCCACTGCTCCAGCGCCTTCACCTGTCGGCTGATCGCCACCTGGGAGACGCCCAGTTCGTCGCCAGCCAGGGTAAAGCTCAGCCGGCGCGCCGCGGCTTCGAAGCTGCGCAGGGCATTGAGCGGCAGGTGCGCGCGCGCGAGGGGTGGAGGGGTCGGCATCAGGTCTCCGTTGCGGTCGACCCATAACATCAGTTTGGGCAGGCGTGCCCAAAAAGCTGTTTGTGCACGGCCAAAATTAGGCGGAAGCCTGCTCCCAGGATCACGCCGGAACAACAGAAAGCCCCCGCCATGCCCCAGAACGCCGCCCCGGACGAACCCGCCATCCGGCTTGAGGCAGAGAATGGCGTGGCCGTCCTGACGCTGAACCGGCCTGCCGTGCGCAACGCCATCGACGACGCCATGCGCGTCCACCTGGTGGAGACGCTCGATCGCATTTCCCGCGAGGATACCATCCGGGCCGTGGTGCTGACCGGCGCGGGCAAGGCTTTCTGTGCCGGCGGCGACGTGCGCGGCATGCGCGAACGGCTGGAGGCGCCGCTCACGCAGGTGGCCATCAACGGCTGGCGGCGCCAACAACGCACCCATCATGCGGTGGCGGCGCTGCATGCGTTGCGCAAGCCGGTGATCGCCGCCGTCAACGGCGCGGCCGCGGGCCTCGGCTGCGATATGGCGCTGTGTTGCGATTTCATCATCGCTTCGGATCAGGCCAGCTTCGCAATGAGCTATATCCAGCGCGGCCTGATCCCCGATGGTGGCGGCATGTATTTCCTGCCGCGCCGGGTCGGCCTGGCGCGGGCGAAGGAGCTGATCTTCTCGGGACGGCGCGTTGCGCCCGAGGAAGCGCTGGCTCTCGGCCTGGTTGACCGGGTCGCCAGTGCGGAGACCCTGATGGCGGAGGCGAAAGCCTGGGCGCGGGAGTTGGCTCAGGGCGCGCCGGCGGCGCTCGCGCTCGGTAAGTCGATCCTCGATCAGACCTTCGAGCTGACGCTCGGTCAGGTCTTCGACCTGGGCAGCCAGGCGCAGGCGATCTGCTACGCCACCCAGGAACACCGCGACTCCGTTGCCGCCTTCCTGGAAAAATCCGCCGCCAGGTCAGGGGGCCGGCCATGAAAGCCATCGGCAAGCTGCTGCGCCCGCGCAGCGTCGCGATCATCGGGGCGTCGGCCGATCCGTCCCGGATGACGGGCCGGCCGCTGGGGTACTTGCAGAGGCATGGTTTCAACGGTGCCATCTACCCGGTCAATCCGCGCGTCACCGAGATCGCCGGGCTGCGTTGCTACCCCGACATCGCCGCCCTGCCGGAGGCCCCGGATGCCGCCATCATCCTGCTTGGCGCCGACAAGGTGATTGCCGCGGTACGGGACCTGTCCGCGCGCGGCACCGCGGCGGCAATTGTCCTGGCCGGAGGCTTCGCCGAGAGCGGCGGGCAGGGCGGTGAACGCCAGCGGATGCTGAAGCAGGAAGCGGGCGGCATGCGGCTGCTCGGGCCCAACACCATCGGCCTGGTCAACCTGACCGACCGCATCACCCTGTCGGCCACGGGTGCGCTCGAAGTCGGCGAGCTGCACGCGGGCCGGATCTCGGTGATCTCGCAAAGCGGCGGCATACTCGGCTCGCTGCTGTCCCGCGCCGCGGATCGTGGCATCGGTTTGGCCAAACTGGTCGCGACCGGCAACGAAGCCGATCTGGACAGTACCGATGTGCTCGAAGACCTGCTGGACGATCCGTCGACAGAAGTCGTTGCCATGTATCTGGAAGGGCTGCGCCGGCCGGACCGCTTCCGCGTCGTGGCGCGGCAGGCGGCGGAACGCGGCAAGCCGATCGTGGTGTTCAAGGTCGGCCGGTCCGAGGCGGGGGAGCGCTCGGCGTCTTCCCATACCGGCGCGCTGGCCGGCGCCGATTCCATGTATGACGCGCTGTTCCGACAGCTCGGCGTCATTCGGGCCCGGAGCTTTTCCGATCTGCTGGATGTCCCCGCGGCACTGGCCAGCGGCAAGCGCGCGGCGGGCAAGCGCGTCGCCATTCTGACCTCCACCGGCGGCGCCGGCACTTTGCTGGCCGATGCCTGCGGCGTCGCCGGCTTTGCGGTCCCGCCACCGGATGCGGCAACCGCGGAGGCGATTTCCGCCCTGCTGGGCGAGGACGAAAAGGAAGCGGCCAGCCGCAACCCGGTCGACGTCACGCTGGCCGGGGTGAAGCCGGAGGTGTTCCGCGGTGCCATCACCGCGCTGCTGAACAGCCCGAGCTACGACGCGGTGGTCACGGTGGTGGGCGCCTCGGGCCTGGCCCAGCCGGACCTGGTCGCCGGCGCCGTGAGGGACTGCGCGGCGCGCAGCGAAAAGCCGCTTCTGGTCTATGTCTCGCCGCACGCCCCGCAGATCGTCCGGTTGTTGAACCAGCGGAGCGTTCCGGCCTTCGCCGCGCCGGAAAGCTGCGCCACCGTGCTGGAGGCGCTGCAGCACCGTCTGCCGCCGCCGCTGCCGAAGTCGGCCCCGGCCGCGTCAGTTCCGGC
>JAJXVA010000214.1 GCA_021782435.1 Pseudomonadota bacterium | reverse complement strand
CGCCCGGCCAGCGGCGCGGCCAGCGCCCCGCCCGCGCCCGCCAGCGCGAACAGCGCGATGCGCTGCTGGCCGAAGCCGAAGCGGTCCGCCAGCAGCAGCGGCACCGTGGTCCAGAACCCGATGAACAGCGCGAACAGCAGCGCCTGGTAGGCGATGCGCCGGCGCAGCGCCCCGTAGCGCGCGACCACCGCGACGGTGGAGCGCAGCGTCGCCAGGTAATGCCCGGCCCCGGACGCCTCGCGCCGCGGCAGCATGAGCCGCAAGGCGACGCCCACCGCCGCCGTCACCGCCGCCGCCACGAGGAACACGCCGCGCCAGCCGAGCAGGCTCGCGACGAAGGCGGCGGCCGGGCGCGCCAGCATGATGCCGGTGAGCAGCCCGCTCATCACCGTGCCGATGACCCGCCCGCGCCGCGCCGGCGGCGTCATGCCGGCGACCATCGGCACCAGGATCTGGGCACCCACGCACGCCACGCCCGCGACCATCGCCGGCACCAGGAAGCCGATTTTCCCCTGCGCCAGCCCGATCGCCGCCAGCGCCGCCGCGGTGACGGCGAGGCTCGCCGTCACCAGCGCGCGGTTCTCGTAGCGGTCGGCGAGCGGCACGATGCAGGCCAGCCCGAGGCCGAAGCCGACCTGCATCACCGTCACCACCAGCCCGGAGGCGGCGCGCGAGAGGCCGATCGAACGGCTGATCGGGTCGATGAGCGGCTGGGCGTAGTAGATCGTGGCGACCAGGATGCCGCATCCCAGCGCCGCGAGCCGCACCGTGGCGGCGCTCGGTTCCTCTTCCGGCACGTCGGTCCTCGTCTCGTTCCCGCCCGGGATGGGGCGGCGCGCGTTCCGCGGGCACCCTTAGCGGAGAGGCGCGCCGAAGTCCCGGCGCGTTGCGCGCATGCCTCGCCCCGCCGCCGATGGTCCCCTCGGCCCGCTTACCGGGAGGAGCCGGATGGCAGGCAGGCGATGAGGTCCTCGACCGAGGGCCGGCCCGGCGATGCAAATGCAGGTGCAAATGCAGCTTGTGTTGCGCGCCAGTCCCTGCTGCCGAACCCCTCCGCGTCGCCCGTGCGCGCGGCAGGGCCGCGCCGTTCCGAAGGAACGGAATGTGACTGTGGATTGTCTGTGGCTTCCGGATTCGCGCTTCCGGCTTCTCGCCTCTGGCTTCTGGCTTCTTGGCGCATTGGGGGCGCGGCGGCTTGCCCAATGGGGTGCCCAATGGGCTGGGGTGGCGCAAGCCTCTGATTCCACCGCTTTTCCGCATGATCGCGGCCGACCGCGGAAAGGTCCGCGTCACGCACCAGGCGGCGCGAGTAGATGACGCCCTCGGCCGTGCGGCTGAACACGCCGGCGCGTTCCAGCTCCGCGATCAGCGGCAGGATCTCGCGGCGCGGGCGGCCCACGATGCTCGCGACCTCCGCCTCCGTCATCGCCCGCCCGTTGAGGGTGACGTGGCCGTAGGGCTCGCTCTCGTGGGCGATGCAGAGGAGTTCCATCCACAACCCCCGCGCCGCGAGCGAGCAGGCGCGCAGGGCGGGGTCGCGCTGCCAGTCCTGCGGCCAGAATTTTATCCACCGGCGGCGGCTCATCGAGCGAGCCCTTGCGGGCACGGGGGAACGATTTCACTTGGGTGTTTGCAATGGTTTTCCATAAATGGACCTTAGGAATCACCTATCTTTGCGTCAACATCAAACACCCGCCGCCCGCCCTCGCGCGAGCCCGGCGCGAATTTTCGCCACTTTTCCAAAAATTTCGGCTATACAATTGTTAGAGGATGCGATAAAAAATGATTAACACAATCGAGGCTGTCTGGGGCGCGTTCGCAGCTTTCGCCTCATTGCGTGAGGATTATGGCCTGTACGTGTAAACTTTGGGACGCCGAAAAAATGGGAGAATGGGACATGCGCGGATTCGTGAGTCGCAACCGGTTGAGGCTCGCTGGCGCCGCGTGCGTGGCGGCAGGGATGGTTCTGGCTGCGGCCCCCGCCCGGGCCAATGTGATCTTCAACTTCAACTCGCTGCTGCCGAACTCCGCGACCTGCGCCCACGGAAGCACCAGCGGGGACTGCGTGCTGAACAGCAATTCGGTCGCGTATACCAATGGCGGGATTACCGTCACGGCCAATTCCTATGCCGGAGCCTCCGCTTCCAGCACCGGAACTGACGTCTCCCAGCGGTTCGGCAGCAGCACATCGGGCGAAACCGGGCTTGGCGTGTGGTCGTCGGGGGACGCCTACTCAGGCTCCACGCTCGAGATCGCCTCGAACGAGTTTCTGCTCCTCAACAACAGCAATGCCATCAGCCAGGGCTACACGGAGGCCAGCATCTCGCTGGGCTCGATCCAAAACGGCGAGGGCGGCGCGATCGACATTTATGGCGCAAGCTCGATCGGGAGCACACTCGACCTGGGCAAGCTCCACCTGCTGACCAAGCTGCAGAACCCCAGCACCGGCACGGCCGCGCTGCAGACCTATAGCTTCGGCCTTACGAACAACACCGCCAACTACCTCGTCATCACCGCCGACAACACGACGGCCTCGGCGGGCAATGTGCTCGTCGGGCAGGAGACGTTCGCCTCGCCGTCGTCCAACGTGCGCGTGCCGGAGCCGATGTCGTTCGCCGTGCTCGCCACCGGGCTTTTCGGCCTCACCGTCGTGCGCCGCCGCTCCCGCGCCTGACACGGCCCGCCCGCCTTCGGCTACGCAAGCCCGCTGGTTCCACCCGGAGCCCGCGGGCTTTCTTTGCGCCCTGCACGCCTCCATGCCCCGGCGCGGGATTCCGCTTTCCGGCTGGTCCGGGAGCGGGACATCGTGCCGTTTCGGCCACCCCTTCGCGCCCCTGGCCGAATACGACCACAAACGGAACAAAATTGTCTGCTGCCCTCGCGCGCCGTCAACAAAAGCCCGGGGGGGGGGATCGCGATGCTCGAAGCCGACAAGGTGTTCGCCGGCTCCGTTCCGGAGAACTACGACCGGCACATGGTGCCGCTGATCTTCGAGCCCTACGCCGCGGACCTCGCCCGGCGGGCGGCCGCCCTCTCGCCGCGCGCCGTCCTGGAAACCGCCGCGGGCACCGGCGTTGTCACCCGCGCCCTGGCGCCGCGGCTGTCCCCTTCCGCCAGCTATGTCGTGACCGACCTCAACCAGCCGATGCTCGACCACGCCGCCTCCCGCCAGGGGCAAGACAGCCGCATCGCGTGGCGCCAGGCGGACGCACTGGCGCTGCCGTTCGAGGACGCGGGCTTCGACCTCGTCTGCTGCCAGTTCGGCGCGATGTTCTTCCCCGACCGCGCCCGCGCCTATGGCGAGGCGAGGCGCGTGCTGCGGCCCGGGGGGCATTTCCTGTTCAGCGTCTGGGACCGCATCGAGGAGAATGTCTTCGCGGACGACGTGACGAACGCGCTGGCGCGGATTTTCCCGGCCGATCCGCCGCGCTTCCTCGCGCGCACGCCGCACGGCTACCACGACACGGACCTGATCCGCCGCGAGCTGGAGGCGGCGGGCTTTTCCCGCGTGGCGATCGAGACGAGGGCCGAGCAAAGCCGCGCGGCCTCCGCGCGCGTGCCGGCCGTCGCCTATTGCCAGGGAACGCTGCTGCGCAACGAAATCGAGGCCCGCGCGCCGGGAAAGCTGGAGGCCGCGACCGATTACGCCGAGGCCGCGATCGCCGAGCGGCACGGAACCGGCGAGGTCGCCGCCAGGATCCAGGCGCATATTGTTATGGCGGTGGTGTAAGTGCCGGGTCCCG
>JAJXVA010000027.1 GCA_021782435.1 Pseudomonadota bacterium | reverse complement strand
CCTCTATCCAGATATCGCGGATGCGCTTTCGGCCGGAAAAATCCCTAATGCACGTGAACACTACATCACTCAGGGCTATTACGAACACCGCATGCCGCATCCGATTTCGGTGGACGAAAACTGGTACCTGCAAACCTACCCCGATGTCAAAGTCGCCGTCGATAACGCGCATTTCGCCAGCGCCCAGGCACATTTCGAGCGTGCCGGCTTTCGTGAGGGCCGCCTGCCATTCGCCGGCTTCGTTCTCCGCCACGCCAAGCCGGCCAAAGTCCAAGCTCAGCCTGAACTGGCGGAGCAGGCCTCGTGAATGGGGCTGGCAAGGGGACGCACGAAACCGCCCCCGCGACGGAAATAGACCCGGAGCTTTGGGCTGAGGTGATGGCGATCACCGAGGCAATGGTACCCGTCCCGACTGACCCGACCGACGACCTGCCTGCAGATTTCGTGGAAGCAAAATACCTGCGCGCCTTTGCCGATATTGACGATGCCGTGAAAAAGGGCGCGTTTACCTCGGGGTTCGCTCACTACCAGAAATATGGTGCGTCCGAAAATCGTCTACGCTGGCCCGCCTATCGTCATGCTCACCCCATCACCGAGACGCCGAATTTCCCTGCGCATGGCGCCGATGCTGTGTTCTGGAGCCCGTCGGGTCACGCAATGGTGATCGGCTGGATCGATGATGCCGGGGACAGCCTGTCCAGTATCAGCTTGGTCAAGCACGAAACCGTGCTGGGCCTGACCGAGGCCTTGGCCCGTTGCCGCCGCCAGGATGCAGAGCGTGCGGTAGGCGCCGCTGATGGCCGGCTGCTCGGCTTCTGGAGCGTTTTTGCCTGCCGCACTGAGCTGAAGCCCGAGGATATCCGCCTGGTACTGATGACCGAGGCGGATTGCAAAGCAATACCCGCGAAAATTCAGCAGGTGAGCGATGAGCGCCTGCGCGAGATCGCCTTGGAATATGCCGCCCACGCCTCCTATTGGGGCCACCCGCAGGTGGAAGCGTTCGGGTTTCTCGACCGCGGGCTTGGCACGGCGCTGGTGACGCTGAGCGCTGGGTTGGCGCGGCGTATTGCCGCCGGCGCGTTCTGCAAGCGCTACGGACCCAGCCGCAAATTCGTCGCTTCGATCATTGTCTGCCTTTACGGCAAGGTCGAGTATCTGTTTTTGCAAGCAGCCCTGTTTTCCCGCGCTGCCGGCCACCAGGAGTTTGAATTCATCTATGTCTCGAACTCGCCCGAACTGGCCGAGCGCCTGTGCAAGGAGGCTGAGCTTGCCGCCCGCATATACGGCATCAGTATCGCGCTCGTGATCCTGCCGGGGAATGCCGGATTTGGTCTGGCCAACAATGCCGCCGCATCCTTCGCGCAGAGCGACCGGATCCTGATCGTCAACCCCGACGTATTTCCTCGGAGTGACGATTGGGCCCACGCACACACGGCGCTGCTGGACGCAAAACCGGAGGCTGAAACCCGGTTCTTCGGGGTACCGCTGTTCTACGACGATGGCTCGCTGATGCATGCGGGCATGTATTTCGAGATGGACGAAGGGTTTTCCGTCACCAGCACCGAAATCACGCGGCGCAACCTTGGCCGGGTGGAACATTACGGCAAAGGCGCGCCGCCGAATACCGCCGTGCTGCTGCGTTCGCGCCCTGTGCCCGCTGTCTCCGGCGCGTTTATGTCGGTCGATCGCGACTGGTTCGAGCGTCTTGGCGGATTTTCCGCAAGCTACGTGTTCGGTCATTATGAAGACGCCGACCTTTGCCTGCGCAGCCTGCAGGCGGGGACGCCAGTCTATCTGCACAACCTCCCCTACTGGCACCTGGAAGGCAAAGGGTCTACCCGCCGGCCGGTGCATGAAGGCGGATCCCTGGTGAACCGTTGGTACTTCACCACCGAATGGGGCGGCATCATCCGCGATGGCATGCAGGGCCCCACCCCCGACCGCCTGTCGCGACTGGAAGTGGTATCGGAGCCGACGTGACCAGAACAACAAGCCAACGCGCCAAGCGGCCTGCCCCGGCCGGAAGGCTCCCCCTGCCCGCGTCCGAGTTGCCGCGCGCACACCCCGCGCGCCCCAGGCCCGATGGCCCTGGCAAAGTATTGTTGATCAGCCTATTTCACCCCGAACTGGTGCGTGGCGGCGCCCAGCAGGTAGCCTATGAACTGTTCGAGGGGCTGAAGGAGGTTCCCGGATGCGAGCCTGTTCTACTGGCCGCGATCGACCAGAGCTTCCCCGCCCTCTACAAAAGCGGCGCCCGGATCACCGGGTTCGATGGCAGACCCAACGAATACCTGTATCTGAGCGCGGAATATGACTATCTATGGCATAAAACCGCGTCGGCCCTGCATCTGGCTGCGGTTGAGGAATTTCTTCTGACTGTACGTCCGAACGTGGTGCATTTTCATCATTTCCTTGCTATGGGCGTCGATTGGCTCACCCTGGTGCGGCGCGTGCTGCCCAATGCCCAGATAGTTTTCACCTTTCATGAATTCCTGTCGATCTGCCACGCCGATGGGCATATGGTGCGTAAAACCGACCGCAGCCTGTGCACGCGGGCGAGCCAGGTTCGTTGCCACCAATGCTTCCCCAACCTGGCGCCGGAACATTTTCTGTTGCGTCGGCTGTGGTTTCACCGGCATCTGGCCGCGGCCGACATATACACCTGTCCCAGCCATTTCATGATCGAGCACTATGTGGAGTTCGGCATCCCCGAGGATCGTATCCGCCACGTCACCAACGGGCAACGCAACCAGGCGATAGCAGTCAAGACCCGACCGACACCTGGGCTGAAGCGCCGCTTCGGCTTCTTTGGGCAATTCGTTGACGTGAAAGGCGTGCGCGTGCTGCTGCAAGCGGTGGCGCTGCTGCGCGCGGAGGGCATCACCGGCTTTTCGGTTGATCTCAATGGCGATAATCTGCGCTACGCGAGTGAAGCCGCGCGCACCGAAATTGAGGCCTTTCTGGCCGAGGAGGCGGCACTGCCAGCCGAAACCCGGATCGTACACAATAATGGCTCATACGAAGTCTCCCAACTCGCGGCGCGGATGGCCCGGGTCGATTGGTGCATCGTGCCGAGCGTGTGGTGGGAAATCTTCGGATTAGTAATTTCCGAGGCCTGGATGTTTGGCAAGCCTGTCATCTGTTCGAACGCCGGTGGCATGAAAGAACGGGTGGCGGACGATGAAAACGGACTGCATTTCCAACTCGGGGACGCCTCGTCGCTCGCCCGGGTTATGCACCGCGCCATGTCGGAGGACGGATTGTGGGAGAGACTGCACGCCAACCTGCCCCTGCCTCCCCCGCGCGATGTGATGGTGCGCGGTTATCTCGATGCCTACGCCGAGGCCGCTGCCAGCCGTGAGCGCGCGCTGGAACGATAGACAAAGGTTCTCAGGGCCGGCCAAGCTTCATGGCTGGCCGAAGCATTCGTGGTCGGCTCATGAGTGGAATAACCCAAAAAATCGTATCCCTCACTGCCTGCACGTGCGACGAACGGCCTCAGTCGGGACCCCATATTAAAAAAAGTTTTTTTACACGACTTTTTTTCAGCAAAGAGTCGCATCCCTCCTACCTCTGCGTCGGGAACACAAGGTAGCGTGTGTCGTAGCCCAGGGCCGCGACGCGGGCGATGAGGGATTGGCGTTCAGCGGCGGCAGGGTGCGGACTGCGCGTCAACATCCATAGATAACCGCCTGTGGGTTCGCCGACGATACTCCAGCTGTAGTCATCGGCATGATCCAGCACCCAGTAATTGCCAATGAAAAACGGGCCAAAAAAGCTCACACGCAGGCGGGCATTGCCAGAGTTGGGAACCACTATGGCGCGGCCGCGAACGCGTTCGGTTGGGCCGGTAGGACTACGGCGGTGACAGGTGTTGATGACGCGGATGCTGGTAGCGGTAAGGGCCGCATATCGGGCGGTTGCCGCCACGCAATTACGCTCGAAGCTGCTATCGTATCGGGCGAACTCATACCAAAGCCCGCTGTAGCGTGACAGATCGACGGATTTGGCGGGATAGGGCACGTGGGGGTTGTGGCTAGGCTGGAACAGGGCGCAGGCGCCGAGCCACAACGGCAGCAGAAGGGTCAGAACGGGGCGAAAACCGCGCATGGGCTCCGGGTTACGCGCCTGCCGCCCATTGTCAACCCGGGAGGCCGCGCCTAGGTGCGGTGGGTTGCGCGTCGAGCCAAGGAGCGACCATGCCCCGTTTCCGCCGGACTACCTGGATTGCCGGGCTTTGCGCCCTGGCCTTCGCCCTGCCGCGCGGCGCGGCGTGGGCGGCGCCGGACGCGGTGCGCGCAACGCTGGATAACGGGTTGCGGGTGGTGGTCGTGCATGACTCGCTGGCACCGGTGGTGACAACCGAGATCAATTACCTGGTAGGGTCGAATGACGCGCCACCGGGTTTCCCCGGCATGGCACACGCGCTGGAACACATGATGTTCCGCGGTAGCACCGGGCTGAACAAGGACCAGCTGGCAGAGGTCGCATCCCTGCTGGGAGGCGCCTATAACGCCGACACAACCGAGACGGTGACACAGTTTTTCTATACGGCACCGGCAAAGGATTTAGACGTGGTGCTGCGGATAGAAGCCCTGCGAATGAACGGCGCCACACTCGCAGAGGCGGATTGGGACAAAGAACGCGGAGCTATTGAGCAGGAAGTTTCCCGTGACATGTCCAGCCCTGTTTATAAATATCTAAAAGAATTGCAAGCGACTCTGTTTGCCGGCACACCTTATGCGCACGACGCGCTTGGCACGCGGGTAAGCTTCGATAAAACCAACGCGACCCTGCTACGGAAATTCTACGAGACCTGGTATGCGCCGAACAACGCGATTCTCGTGATCGCTGGAGATGTAGACCCCGCACAGGCGATTGCGGACGCCAGAAAATGGTTTGGCGCACTGCCGCGCAAATCCCTGCCGACGCACGCGCCGATAGATTTGCGGCCGGTAAAGGCTGAGACACTGACCTACCCGACCGATCTGCCAATAGGACTCGCGACGATCGCGATGCGGATGCCCGGGTTGCAGGACAAGAATTACGCAGCGGCCACCGTACTGGCGGACGCGATTGGCAGCGAGCGGGCGAAGTTATTTGGCCTGGTGGTAGACGGCCAGGCACTGGTGTCGCAGTTCAGCTACCAGCCGAAAGCCAAGGTAGGATTTGCGGTGGCGGCAGCAGGGTTTCCCAAGGGGGGGGACCCGAAGCCACTGCTGGCGGAAATGCGCGCTATTCTCAGCGATGTGGCGGCCCACGGCGTGCCGGACGACCTGGTAGCGGCAGCCAAGCGCCAGGAAATTGCGGCGCTGAGCTTCGATGCCAACGATATATCGGGCCTCGCATCGAGTTGGTCGGAGGCGCTGGCGTTTCAGAACCTGCAGTCCCCGGAAGATATGATCCAGGAATTCGACGCGGTGACCCCGGCCGATGTGGCGCGGGTGGCAAAGCAGGTGCTGAACGAAACCAACGAGGTCACCGCTATTCTGACGCCCACCGACCAGGGCAAACCGGTGGCGGGCAAGGGCTTTGGCGGGGCAGAAAGCTTTGCCGTAACGCCAAGCGGCAAGGTGAAGCTGCCGGATTGGGCCGAGACCGCGCTGACCCGGCTCGAACTGCCGGTGCCAGGACCAAGGCCGGTGTTGAGCATGCTGCCGAACGGCATCAGGCTGCTGGTGCGGCAGACGAATGTTTCGCCCACGGTTTCTGTTTATGGGGAAATCCGCCAGGAACCTGCCCTGCAAACGCCCAAAGGCCAGGAGGGCGTGGCCGGCCTTGTGGACCAGTTGTTGGATTATGGTACCACGCATCATAGCCGCCTCGCTTTCCAGAAGGCGCTGGACGACATAGCGGCACAGGAGCAGGCGGGCACGAGTTTCCAGCTGAAAGTGCTGACCCGGGAATTCAAGCCCGGCATGGCACTGTTGGCGGAAAACGAACTGCAACCCGCGTTCCCGGCGCGAGCCTTCAGCGTAGTGCAACGCCAGACCGAGCAGAACCTGGCCGGACTGCTGCAATCGCCGGCCTACCGGTTCCACCGCGCCATCGCGAAGGCGGTGGTCCCGGCGGGCGACCCGACACTGCGGCAGGCCACCCCGCAGAGTGTATCAGGCCTCACACTCGCGGATGTACGGAATTACTGGGTCAAGACGTTCCGCCCCGACCTGACGACGATCGAGGTAGTGGGCGATGTCACCCCCGATGAGGCAAAGGCGGTGGTGGAACAGGATTTCGGCGGCTGGCACGCAGAAGGCCTGAAGCCCGAAGTGACGCTGTCGCAGGTGCCGCCCAGCCGCGCGGTCGACAACCACGTGCCGGACGCCAGCGCGGTGCAGGACACCGTGGCGCTCGCGGAATCCCTTCCGCTTTCCGCCCATAGCCCGGACCGTTATGCCCTGCTGCTAGGCGACACCATACTTGGCGGGGGATTTTCATCACGGCTGTACAACGACCTGCGGGTGCATGGCGGTCTGGTATATTCCATCGATTCCAGCTTCGATTTCGGCCGCACCCGGGCGGCATACAGTGTGAGCTTCGGCGCCGACCCGGACAAGGTGCGGCAGGCGGTGGCCATGACGGTGCGCGACATTAAAACCATGCAGACTCAGCCTGTGGGCGACGGCGAGCTGGCCCGCGCGAAGGCAGAAGTGCTGCGGCAATTACCGATGGCACGTGCCAGCGTGGATGGGGTGGCGGCAGAGGATCTGCACCTGACCAAGCTCGATCTACCGTTGGACCAGCCAGACATTGCCGCCAAAAACTATTACGCGATGACCGCCGCAGACATTGAGCACGCCTTTGCACACTGGCTTCGGCCGCAGGATCTGTCACGCGTGGTCAAGGGGCCGGCGGTTACGCAGTAAGCCTGGCCACGCATAACCTCAGCCGGCGCTCAGGAAGCCAAGCGCCGGCAGGGGCCGCCATTTCCGTGGCAGGTCACTGCGGCGCACCGGGGCTATGCTGTAGCGCGGCAAAACTTGGCCGGTATTGCGCAGGAACTGGGCGTAGGCCCTGACCTCGGCTTCCCGCCAGGCGCAATCGGCCAGGGCCCGGGCGCGTGAGGGAAAGATTTCCGCCACCCGCCGCTCCGCGCCGAACCAGGCGATGACGCCCCAGGACGTCTCCTCAGCGCGGGCCAGGCGGGGTAACGGCGTTACACTGGCGGGCATAGGCGATCGGTTCAGTTACCTGGTTTGGTGGCTGCAAGGGAGCGCACCACGTACGGGGCCGAATGTCCAGCCAGCCAGAAACCCTTGGCTTGGCACCGCAACAGGCATTAGGGTGCATCAGCAGGAGGTTGCTTGATGTCCTTTGCACGTGCCGTCAAGCGCCGGGCGCAGGCCGTGTTGCCGGCAGCGATATTTCTGGCGCTGGCCGGGTATTTCGGTTGGCAGGCGACGCGGGGCACGCTGGGTTTGCGCGCCTATGCCGCGCGCCAACAGGATTTGGCCCAGGCCGAAACCGCGCTGACCGGCGCCGAAGCCGAACAAGCCGCCTGGCGCAACCGCGTCACCGGTTTGCAAGGCGACCACCTGGATTTGGACGCGCTGGATGAACGCGCGCGCCAGATGCTGAATCTATCGGCACCGCAGGACATCATCATCCCTATGAAAACACCCTGATCGTCGGTGTGCTGACGCCCGGCGAACGCAGGCGGAACCGGCCCAGCCAGCCCAGCCCAGCCCAGCCGCTATGGGTTGAATGCGTTCAACACGAAAAAGAAACAATCAAACATAAAGCCTAGTTCCGTTACTTGCCGGACTTGACGGGGTCATTTCGTGCCGCGCGGCATGGCCTTGTCGCCGTCGTATGGTCTGCAAGCAGCGCGGATCCAGTTGGCAATGCGCGCCGATACTGCATGGCATGCCGGCACGGGTGGGCTTGGCCGGTTGCGCGGGCGCGCGGCTTTGCCGTAGGTATTGTTTGCGTTCAAACAATCGGCCCGAACCTGGGCCCGGTCCCGGAGGGGAGTACGGCATGGCCGACGGCACCCAAGCGCGTAGACCCGGACGAAAAGCGGCGCCGGCCGAAGTTGCGCTGACGGAAGTTGCACTGACGGAAGCGGAAATGCGCGAAGCGTTCCGAACCATGTTGCTGATACGCCGCTTCGAGGAACGGGCCGGACAGTTATACGGCATGGGGCTGATCGGCGGCTTCTGCCATCTCTATATCGGCCAGGAAGCGGTGGTAACGGGCGTGCAGATGGCGCTGGAGGATGGCGACCAGGTGATCACCTCGTACCGCGATCACGGCCATATGCTGGCCTGCGGCATGGCGCCGCGCGGCGTGATGGCGGAACTGACCGGGCGGCGGGATGGATATTCCCGAGGCAAGGGCGGCTCTATGCACATGTTCTCGCGTGAGAGAAACTTTTTCGGTGGCCATGGCATTGTTGGCGCGCAGGTCAGCCTGGGTACCGGCCTTGGCTTTGCCAACCATTACCGCGGCAATAATCGCGTCTGTATCACATATTTCGGCGAAGGTGCCTCCAATCAAGGCCAGGTTTACGAAAGCTTCAACCTGGCGGCGCTGATGCAGCTACCCGTCGTTTACGTGATCGAGAATAATCGCTACGGCATGGGCACCAGCGTGGACCGTGCCTCGGCGTCGCGGGATTTGTCGCATAACGGAGCACCCTGGGGCATACCGGGCGAACAGGTCGACGGCATGAATGTGGCCGCGGTGCTGGCAGCGGCGCGGCGCGCGGTGGCGCATGGCCGCGCCGGCAAGGGCCCCTATTTGCTCGAGATGCTGACCTACCGCTATCGTGGTCATTCCATGTCCGACCCGGCGAAATACCGCACCCGGGAAGAAGTATCCCGAATGCGGGCCGAACACGATCCCATCGACCAACTACGCTCCGCGATGCTGGCGGCAGGCATTCCGGAAGACGAGATCAAGGCGATCGAGGACGAGGGGAAGCGGAGCGTGCAGGACGCCGCCGAATTCGCCCAGGCTAGCCCCGAGCCGGACCCCGCCGAATTATGGACCGATGTGTTGGCCGAGGATTGAGCGATGTCGACCACCGATATTCTGATGCCGGCCCTCTCGCCCACCATGACCGAGGGCAAACTCGCGAAATGGCTGAAACGGGTGGGCGATAAAGTCTCCGCTGGCGACGTGATCGCCGAAATCGAAACCGACAAGGCAACGATGGAAGTAGAGGCGGTGGACGAGGGGCTTCTGGCCGAAATTCTGGTGCCCGAGGGAACCGATGGCGTGCAGGTCAATGCGCCGATTGCCCGGCTCGAAGCCGCCAACGGTGCGGCCCCGCCGCTGCCACCGCAACCGCTGCCGGCCACGGCACGGGCGACAGCCAGCGGTTCTCTGCAAGCCACGGCCGTCGCCTCCGCGCCACACGCCGTGCCCGAACCCGAGCCCGAATGGGGCGATACCCGGCACATTACCGTGCGAGTCGCCCTGCGCGACGCGATGATGGCCGAGATGACGCGTGACCCGAATGTATTCCTCATGGGCGAGGAAGTGGCGCAATATCAGGGCGCTTACAAAATCAGCGAGGGCTTACTGGAAAAATTCGGGCCGAAGCGGGTGATAGACACGCCGATCACCGAACATGGTTTCACCGGGCTCGCCGTGGGCGCGGCCATGGCGGGGCTAAGACCGGTCCTCGAGTTCATGACCTTCAACTTCGCGATGCAGGCCATCGACCAGATCATCAATTCGGCCGCCAAGACCCGCTACATGTCTGGGGGGCAGATGCATTGCCCGATCGTATTTCGGGGGCCGAACGGCGCGGCGTCCAGGGTGGCCGCGCAGCACAGCCAGGATTATGCCAGTTGGTACGCCCATATTCCTGGCTTGAAGGTCGTTGCGCCATGGTCCGCGGCCGATGCGTACGGGCTTCTGCGCGCCGCCATTCGGGACCCCAACCCGGTCATTTTTCTCGAGAACGAAATTCTCTACGGTCAAAGTTTCGATTGTCCGACCGACCCGGAATTCATTCTACCGCTCGGACGCGCACGGATCGAGCGGGCAGGCAGGGACGTAACGCTGGTCGGCTATGGCATCTCGGTAGGAACTGCGATGCTTGCGGCCGAGGCGCTGGCGCGCGAGGGCATAGATGCCGAAGTGGTGAATTTACGCACATTGCGACCGCTCGATCTGCCAACCCTGATCGAAAGCGTGAAGAAAACCAGCCGCGTGGTCTCGGTCGAGGAAGGCTGGCCGGTTTGCGGCATTGGCGCCGAGATCATCGCCGCGGTCACGGAAGGCTGCTGGGACTGGCTGGACGCGCCACCCACGCGCGTGCATGGGGCTGACGTGCCACTGCCCTATGCGGCCAACCTGGAGAAACTGGCCCTGCCGCAGCCGGCGCATGTGGTGGCCGCCGTGAAGGGGTTATTCTGATGGCTACAAATATTCTCATGCCGGCACTGTCCCCCACCATGACCGAGGGCACACTGGCGCGCTGGTTGAAGCGCGAGGGCGACCGCATCGTCGCTGGTGACGTGATCGCCGAGATCGAGACCGACAAAGCGACCATGGAGGTGGAAGCGGTCGACGAAGGGATGCTGACGAAAATTCTGGTGCCCGAAGGCACGGCGAATGTCGCGGTGAACACGCCGATAGCGCTACTGGATAGCGATAGTGTGGTCGCCAAGCCCACGCCGGTGGTCCCGCCACCACCAGCGGCGCCCGCCGCGCCACTCGTTTCCCCGCCCCCTGCGCCCGCGCCGGCCCCTGCACCTGCGCTAGCCCCAACGCCGGTGCCGCGGGTCGCCGCATCCCCGCTCGCGCGGCGCCTCGCGCAAGCCGCGGGTATGGATCTGTCCGGGATCGTGGGGTCCGGGCCGAATGGGCGGATCGTGCGCGCCGATATTGAACGCGCGACAGCAAAGCCCACCGCGGCCCCGGCGCCAATCGCCAAGCCGACGCCCGGTCCGACGCCGGCTTCGATGCCCGCAGTGCCGGCAACTGCCATCACCGCGCCGCACAAACTGGTGCCACATACCACCATGCGCCGGGTGATCGCGCGTCGGCTTGCGGAAGCCAAGCAGACCGTGCCGCATTTTTACCTGACCATGGACATCGCGCTGGACAAACTCCTGGCGCTGCGGGCCGACCTGAACGCGCGCTCGGCCAAGGAGGGACCTGGCGCCTTCAAGCTTTCGGTGAACGACCTGGTCATCAAGGCAGCGGCGGTGGCCCTGCGGAGGATACCGGGCGCCAATGCAAGTTACACCGAGGATGGCACGGTGCTCTACGACGATGTCGATATTTCGGTGGCAGTGGCAATACCGGATGGTTTGATAACGCCAATCATTCGCCGCGCCGACGAGAAGGGGTTGTCCGCGATCAGCAACGAAATGAAGGATCTGGCAGCACGGGCGAAAGCCGGAAAACTGAAGCCCGAGGAGTTCCAGGGTGGCGGTTTTTCGATCTCGAACCTCGGCATGTTCGGCATCCGGCAATTCGCTGCCGTCATCAACCCGCCGCAAGGCGCGATCCTTGCGGTAGGCGCGGGGGAAAAGCGTGCCGTGGTGCGTGACAACGCCCTGGCCATCGCCACGCAAATGACCTGCACGCTGAGTGTCGATCACCGCGTGATCGACGGCGCCTTGGGTGCCGAATTCCTGGGCACCTTCCGCGATTTGATCGAAGATCCTTTGTCGTTGCTGCTTTGATATCGGCGTCCGGGGCCCCTCGGTCCCGGCGGAACTAGGGCGACGCCCTGGCATCATCAGGTTTTAGGGTTGTTCCATGGCAGACACCGCATTTGATCTGATCGTTCTGGGCGGTGGCCCCGGTGGTTATGTCGCGGCCATTCGTGCGGCCCAGCTTGGCATGAACGTCGCGCTGGTCGAGCGGGAGCATCTGGGTGGCATCTGCCTGAACTGGGGTTGCATTCCCACCAAGGCGCTGCTCCGCACCAGCGAAATCAACCATCTGCTGCACCATCTGCCGG
The DNA here is from genome assembly GCA_021782435.1 of Pseudomonadota bacterium. Lineage (GTDB taxonomy): Bacteria > Pseudomonadota > Alphaproteobacteria > Acetobacterales > Acetobacteraceae > JAJXVA01. The sequence goes on along the minus strand of JAJXVA010000027.1, from coordinate 5,755 downwards.
AATACGGATTTGCCGCTGATAATATCCGGTTCGACCTGGCTGCCATCGTTAAGCGGTCCAGGGGTGTTGCCAAACAACTGGCCACGGGAGTTGGCTTTCTTCTAAAAAAGAATAAAGTGACGGTGTACGATGGCGAGGGTCGCCTGGCGGGGAAAGGGCGGCTTGCGGTGACCAGAGGCGGCAAGCCGGTTGCCACCCTCGACGCGCCACATATAATTCTGGCCACCGGGGCGCGGGCGCGCCAGCTACCAGGGCTCGAGTCGGACGGTAAACTGGTCTGGACCTACAAGGAGGCGATGGTACCGAATGCCATGCCGAAATCCCTGCTGGTGATCGGCTCGGGCGCAATCGGCATCGAATTCGCCAGTTTCTATCGCAATCTGGGCGCCGAGGTGACGGTGGTGGAGGTGATGGACCGTGTGCTGCCGGTCGAGGACACAGAAATTTCAGCCTTCGCCGCCAAGCAATTCACTGCCCAAGGCATGAGACTGATAACCGGCGCCACCGTCACCGCCCTTGCGCGCGGCACGGACCAGGTCACCGCCAGCATCGAGGCCGCGGGCAAGGTCACCGAGATCGCGGTCGATCGGGTGATATCGGCGGTAGGCATCGTCGGCAACACGGAAAATCTCGGGCTCGAAGACACGAAGGTGCGGGTCGAGAAAACCCATGTGGTGATAGATCCGTTCTGCCGCACCGATGAGCCGGGGGTTTACGCCATCGGTGACCTCGCCGGCCCACCCTGGCTAGCCCATAAGGCCAGCCACGAGGGCGTCGTTTGCGTGGAAGCCATTGCCGGCCGGCATCCCCACCCGGTCGATTGGTCGCACGTCCCGGGCTGCACCTATTGCCGACCGCAAGTGGCTTCGGTCGGCTATACCGAGGCGCGAGCTATATCCGAGGGGCGGCAGATCAAGGTCGGACGATTTCCCTTTATCGGCAATGGCAAGGCCATTGCCATGGGTGAGCCAGACGGGCTGGTGAAGACTATTTTCGATGCCAATACCGGAGAATTATTAGGCGCCCACATGATCGGCGCCGAGGTCACGGAAATGATCCAGGGCTACGCGATCGCGCGAACGCTGGAATCGACCGAGGCCGAGCTGATGGCAACGATTTTCCCACACCCGACGATCAGCGAGACGATGCACGAGGCGGTGCTGGACGCCTACCGGCAGGCGATACATATCTAGTACATCGATGCTGCTGATATTTGGCAACGGCTATACCGGAAGCGCCATTGCCGCCGCGGCGCGGAGCGCGGGGCTCGCGGTCGCGGTTACCTCCCGCGCGCCGCGCAACGGGCTGGTTCCGTTTCAGGAGGCCGCCGACGCCATCGCTCAGGCAACGCATATCGTCGTTACCGCGCCGCCCGGCGATATCGATCCCGTGATCGCCACCCACACCCCGGCTCTTCGCGCAGCGAAAAACCTACGCCACATCCTGTATCTTTCCACCACCGGGGTTTACGGCAACCGTGACGGCGCCTGGGTGGACGAGCATACCATGCCCTCACCACAATCACCGCGCGCACAGCGGCGGCTGGCTGCGGAACAGGCTTGGCGCGCCCTTGCAACCGGCCGTTCCCTCGATCTGTTCCGGCTGGCCGGCATCTATGGCCCCGGCCGATCCGTGTTCAATGATCTGCGTTCGGGAACCGCCCGTCGAATTCTGTCTCCCGGCCACGCATTCGGACGCATTCACGTGGCGGATATCGCCGGCGCCACACTGGCAGCCTTGAGTCACCCGCCGCAAGGCACCCGCATCCTGCATGGCAATGACGATGAGCCCGCGGAAAGCGCCTCCGTGATAGCTGAGGCGGCAGAGTTGCTGGGCATGCCTCCACCACCTGCCGTCACGCTCGAGGCGGCGTTTCCCCGGATGTCGGAAATGGCGCGGAGCTTCTGGGCGGAAAACCGCAAAGTCTCGAGCCGATTGACCCAGGCATGGATCGAGCGGAGATGGACCTATCCGAGTTATCGCGAAGGCCTGGCGGCCATAAGCAGGGCGGAACGCTCATAGCCCCCCCTCGCCTGCACGTCCGGAATCACATAGTAGAAACCATATTCTCGAATACGTAACTAGGTACAGGACTTCTGTGGCCTCAGGGTAACGTAGCAGACATCCCCCACGCCGCTGACTGCGCCAACACCCTCTATCACGACCATAGGCGGAAAATTTCTGAGAAATTCGTGCAGTGAGAATGATTGGGCGCTGGAACTGTCTCATCCTCGGCGCGCAGCATCTGGCAGGTGGCGAAGCCGGCTTGACGCGCGGCGTCGAGCTCGGCCGCGCTGTCTGACAGGAACAGCCAGTGCCGCGCGGCAATACCATGACGTGCCGCGATAGTGGCGTAGCTGTCGGAAGCGCGCTTCGGGCCCGTTCCGGTATCGTGGAACCCCGCGAAACGATCAAGGACATTCCCAGAATTGCTGTGACCGAACAGCAGGCGCTGAGCAGCGACCGACCCGGAAGAATACACATAAAGCCGGATATCCTCTGCGCGAAACCGATCGAGCGCCGGCACCACATCAGGGTAAAGCACGCCGACAATCTGCCCGGCTTCATAGCCCTGGCGCCAGATCATGCCTTGGATAGTCTTGAGGGGAGTAACTTTTTCGTCGCGGTCCATCCAGTCGCGCAGGGTCGTGGCAGGCGGCTGGCCGGGCACGAGCCGGCATATCTCCTCGCACAGACTCGCAACTTCCGGATCATGCCCGGACGTGGCAAGAAATTCGGGCAGACGGGCCCGCGCGTAGGGAAACAATACGTCATGCACAAAGGCAATCGGCGTGGTGGTGCCTTCTATATCCGTGAGTATGGCGTGGGGTGGCGTGGTGCCCGCATCCGGCATGGCACGGTCCTGCTGATCAGCTGGCGGGAAAGCGTGTGCTGATATCCGAGCCGGTAAAATGCGGCACCCAGCCGGTAGTATCGATGAACACCCTGAGCGCGGTGAACCGAGGCGCGGTACCGGCGTCGAACCAATGGGGAATACCGGCCGGTACCCCGATCAGATCCCCCTCGACACAATACACATCATAAACGTGTCCCTCGACATGCAACACAAAGTTCCCACTGCCAGCAACAAAGAAGCGAATCTCGGGTTCGGTGTGACAATGTTCGCGCAGAAATTTCTCGCGTAGGGTTACCACCTGGGGATGATCCGGCGTCAGCTTGATGACATCGGCCGAGCCGGCGCCGACGTGGCCCATCAGTCGGTCGAGATAAGGCCGGTAGGCGGCCAGGATGGTATCGGCGTCGGCGTCCGGGTCGACCGGCACCGGGCTTGCCCAGCGTTCGAAGCTGACCGAGATCGATGCGAGCCGGGCGGAGATTTCGGCCGCGTCCTCCGTGCGCAGCAGCGGTTGGCCGGGTTTATCCTCGGCATACAAGGTCAGGCGGCTCATATCGACCTCCGGCTTTCCAATTCGCAGGTGAGCAGGAATTCCAGCGCCTCCAGCCGGGCCAGCGCGGTTGGCATATCGGGGCCCCAGGCATAGGCGCCATGACCGCGGATGAGGTAAAAGCCCGGCAGGCCGGCGGCGAGATGCGGCGCGATGGCCCCGGCGAGGCCCGCAATGTCCTGGCTGTTTTCGAACACGGGCAGATCGATCGCGGTCTCGTGAGAGGTGATGCCGGGAAACGCCTTGAGCACTTCGTAATCCCGCAGCCGGATAGTGGTGGCCGGCGCGCGGGAGAGCACGGTGGCCGCCACCGAATGGCTGTGCAGCACGGCACGGATTTGCGGAAATACCTGGTAAATCTGGCAATGCAGCAGAGTCTCGGCGCTTGGCCGCCCGCCCCCGATCGGCTGGCCATGCAGATCCACGCGCATGATGTCCGTCGGGCTCAGGTGACCCTTGTGGCAACCCGAACGCGTAATGGCGAGGCTTTCGGAATCGAGACGGTGGCTGAGATTGCCGGCAGTGGCCGGCACCCAGAACCGCGCGTCCATGGCGCGGCCGGCCAGAATGAGCGCCTCCGTGATCGCGGCGGGCACCGCACCATCCGCCGCGGGCACGGCCGACGGAGGCTCGGCACGGGCCGGCCCGGGCGTGACCATCGACGCCGTATTCAGCCGCGGTTGACCGGCGCGCCGGAGGCGTGGTCCACGCCCCGGGTGGTGGGTTCGGCATTCGTGATGGCGGGCCGGGGCGCGTCCGCCGCCATCGAGGCATCGTCTTCAGCCATCGTTTTCTTGAAAGTTTTGATGCCCTTGGCGAAATCGCCCATGAAGGTGCTGACTTTGCCCGAGCCGAACAGCACCATGATGACGATCAACACGATCATCCAATGCCAGATGCTTAAACCGCCCATGGTCGTAATCCTTCCTGTAGCTGCCGGTAGCACCGGTCCATGCCCGATCTGGAAATGGACCCCACCGCCGGATGTTGCAAGCCGCGACACGGATTATCGGGTTGGCCCATGAATTGGCGGTGTGCTCACCTTGGCTTGGCGCCGGCGCGCGCAGGCGGGAGAGCCCCCACCGGCGCGGATCGCGCTATAGCCGTCCGCGCCCGACGAGGGGCGGATATGCGGCGGCGGGCGGAGCGGATGACAGGCGGCAGGAGATTGCCATCTCGGCAGCGTTGCGCGGCGGGGGTGTGGCTTCACGCCGGGGCGGGGCTTTGATAACCGGGAACGCAAGCAGGAACGAGCGGATCGCCATGAAGGTTCTGGTTCTGGGTGGCGGCGTGGTGGGGGTGACCAGCGCCTGGTATCTTTGCCAGGCCGGGCACGAGGTAATCGTGGTGGACCGCCAGGAAGCGGCGGCGCTGGAGACCAGTTTCGGCAATGCCGGCGAGATTTCTCCCGGCTATTCGGCGCCCTGGGCTGGGCCGGGCGTCCCCCTCAAGGCGCTGAAATGGCTGACCATGCGCTACGGACCGTTCGTTTTCCGGCCGAACACCGACCCCGCCATGTGGCGCTGGCTGGCCCGGATGCTGGGGAACTGCACGGAAAGCGCCTATCAGCGCAACAAGGCGCGCATGGTGCGGGTGGCCGAATACAGCCGGGACTGCCTGCGTGATCTGCGCGCGACCACCGGCATAAGCTATGACGAGCGCAGCCTTGGCACGCTGCAGTTGTTCCGTGATGCCGCGCAGATGGACGGCGTGCCCAAGGACACGAAAGTGCTGGATGCCTTCGGCGTACCCTACGAGGTGCTGGACCGGGACGGCTGCGTGGCGGCGGAGCCCGCGCTGAAGGCGGTGCGCGATGTGTTCGTGGGCGGGTTGCGCCTGCCCGGCGATGAAACCGGAGATTGCCATAAGTTTACCCAGACCCTGGCCCGGATGGCGGCAGGCGCGGGGGTGGATTTCCGCTTCGGCACGACGATCGAGCGAATCGAGACTGACGGAGATACGGTGCGCGCGGTGGTGACCAGCGCCGGCCGTCTGGTGGCCGACCGCTACGTGGTCGCCCTCGCGAGTTTTTCCCCGAGTTTGTTGCGGCCGCTGGGGCTGGATGTGCCGGTATACCCGGTCAAGGGCTATTCGCTCACGATCCCGATCATCGACCCGGCAATGGCGCCGGTTTCGACCGTGATGGACGAGACCTATAAAGTGGCACTGACCCGGCTCGGGGACCGGATCCGCGTTGGCGGCACCGCTGAAATCAGCGGCTTTGACCGCAGTCTGCGAGAGGCCCGGCGTGGCCCGCTGGAAAAATCGACCCAGGACCTGTTCCCCCATGGCGGAGACCTGCACCGCGCCACGTTCTGGTGCGGATTGCGGCCGATGACGCCGGATGG
>JAJXVA010000213.1 GCA_021782435.1 Pseudomonadota bacterium | reverse complement strand
ATCTGCCGCGCCCGCCCCTGCTCCACCCGGCCGGTCAGCACGCGGCCGAGGAAATTGTCGTAATCGAGGATCGAGGCCACCATCGCGAACGGCGCCTCCGGGTCCAGCACCGGGGCGGGCACGTGGCGCAGCACGAGGTCGAACAGGGCGGAGAGGTCCTTGCGCGGCCCGTCCAGCGTCATGTCGGCCCAGCCCTGGCGGCCGGAGGCGTAGAGCATCGGGAAATCGAGCTGGGCATCGGTGGCGCCCAGGGCGGCAAACAGGTCGAACACCTCGGTATGGACCTCGTCGGCGCGGGCGTCGGCGCGATCGACCTTGTTGACCACCACGATCGGGTGCAGCCCGCGGGCTAAGGCCTTGCCGACCACGAACTTGGTCTGCGGCAGCACGCCCTCGGCGGCATCGACCAGGACCAGGGCGCCATCGACCATGTTGAGGATGCGCTCGACCTCGCCGCCGAAATCGGCGTGGCCGGGGGTATCGACGATGTTGACCCGGGTTCCGTTCCAGACCACGGACGTGCATTTGGCCAGGATGGTGATGCCCCGCTCGCGCTCGAGGTCGTTGCGGTCGAGCGCGCGTTCGGCCACCGCCTGGTGGTCGCGGAAGGCGCCGGACTGGCGCAGCAGCTGATCGACCAGGGTGGTCTTGCCATGATCGACATGGGCGATGATGGCGATGTTGCGGATTTCCATTGGGGTCCCGGGCGCGAAAAAACGCCCGGCGGAAGGCCGGGCGGGCATGGTGCGGCGCACACATAAGCGCATCGGGGCGGAAAAGCGAGCGGGAATCGCCCCGCGCAGGTCAGTTCTGCACCGTGATCGCCCCGGACGCGGTCAGGGTGACGGCGGCGAATTCCCCCGGCAGGAAGGCAGCCGTCCAGGGCAGCTGGGCGGAGACTGTGAGTTGGTCCCCCGGAGCGTAGGCGGGGGAAAAACTCACCGTCACCGAGGCCCCTCCGGCGCTGCCGAGCAGGGTGGTCAGGGTGGAGGTCGCGATCCCCTGGATATCGGCGCTGCTGGCCGAGGCGCTGCGCACCGCCCCGTAGCGCAGCGCCTGGGTCACCGCGACGTCGAGCCCGCGCTGCGCCTGGACCAGGCGGAAGAGCTCGAAGGCGGCCAGAAACGCCAGCAGGAGCAGCGGAAAGGCCAGGGCGAACTCCACCGCCGCGGTGCCGCGCTTGTTCATTGCACCCTCGTGAGGCCGGTCGCGGTCAGGGTCATCGGCGAGGCGACCCCCGGCAGCGGAAACGCCAGCGTCACCGCGGCGCTGGCGGTGATGGCGGCCCATTCGCCCAGGACCTGGCCGGACGGGCAGGCGGTCCCGGAAGCGGCGGCGCTGCCGGAGGCATAGGTGCCGGTGGGCGCGAGGCAGAGATAGGTGAAGCTGGCGGTCGCGCTGACGGTGGGGCTGCCGTTGGCGTTGCCGGCCCCGGCCACCGCCGCCCCGGTGATCTGCGAGGCGCTGGCGCCGCTGATCGCCCAGGCGGCGAACATCCCGGCCTGCAGGGCGCGATCCACCCGGAGCCGCGTCTCGAGCAGGCCGCCGAGATCGAACAGCGCCAGCACCGTGGGCACCACCACCAGGGCCAGGGCGATCGCCGCCTCGATCGCCACCACCCCGCGCCGGTCGCGGCAGATCATTTCGCGGTGCATCATTGCGTCAGCCGCGGCTTGCCGGCCGCGCCCCCGCTGCTGGAGGCGGAAGCCGAGATGCCGGCCGAGCCCACCGCCTCGATCGTGTCGGCGATCACGCTCATCGACCCGCCGGACGCGGTGTCGAACTGGGCGTTGTTGCTCATCGAGAGCTTGCCGCAGGGGGCATAGAAAGCCCCCGAGACCACCAGCGAGGAGCCGCCCGCCATGGTATTGGTGGGGCTGGTCCCGCCGGAGCCGCATTCCTGCCAGAACAGGATGCCCGCCGTGGCGCCGGAGGTCGGCGCGGTCATGTCGGTGTTGGTGTTCGAATAGTTGGTCCATTGCAGCGCGCCGGGGCTGCTGCCGGCCAGCACGAAGGTGACGCCCGACGCCTGGGTGATGGTGGCGTTGTTGAAGACCAGGTTGCCCTCGATCACATAATAGACCCCCGGGGCGAAGGTATCGGTGCTGCCGTTGCCGCCGATCGTGGTGTTGCCGCAGAAGACGTTGGTGTTGTTGGCCGGGCTGAAGGCGTAGGGGGTGGATTTCCAGGCCGTGAAGCCGGTGCCGGAAGGGAAGTCGCAGCCGCTGGCGCTGGGCGGGGTGAGGGCGGCGAACGGGTCGGGCTTGGCGGCGGCGCCGTCGGTCGGGGTTTCCGGGAGGGTGTTGCTGCCGCTGTTCGATTCGGCGAAGTCGCCGACCGCGGCCACCGTCTCCCCGTCGATCGTGCCGGAGTTGAGGTAGATCGCGTCGGTGGCCGAGGAATCGGCGAAAATCCCGCAGCCCGTGGCCTTGATGACGCCCATGTTGTTGGCATCGATGGCGTCGCCGGCGGAATTGTTCAGCGCCAGCACGCAGGCGCCGGCGGGCGCCGATCCGATGGTGGCGGTGGCGGTAAGGCGGGGGCCGGCCAGGCCGAACATCCCGGCCAGCACGCTGCCGGCCTGGGCGGTCAGGGTGACGGTGGCGCTGGACCAGTCGGAGGCCACCGTCACGCCGACCGGCGTGGTCAGGGTGCCCAGCAGGGAAGCGTTGTCGCTGGCGCCCTCGGCCTCGGCCAGTGCCACGGATTGCAGCACCGCCTGCTGCTGGGACGCGGTCTCCGCTTGCAGGCCGGTATTCGACAGCAGATAGCCCACCCCGTTGGCGGCGGCATCGGCGGCGAGCTGCAAGCGGGCGCTCTCGACCAGCCAGAGCCCGCCATCCAGGACCAGCGCCCCGGCCGCCAGCATCGCCGGCAGCATCAGCGCGGTCAGGATGGCGATGGCGCCGCGCGGATCGGCGCGCAGGCTGAGGCGGGTCTTCATGGCAATGTGCTCCCGGGCGCCTCCATGCGCCCGAGAGGTTAACCAGTCCTTACCCCGCGTCTCACCGCGCGCGCCCCGTCAGGCGGTGGCGGCGGCGAAGGGACAGGTGCCGCGTCCGCGCTTGCGGGCGGCCACCGCGTAGCGCCCCGGCGCGCGGTCCGGGTCGGCGGCGGGGGCGACGATGGTGCGATGGTAATCGGCCCAGTCGGCGGCGGTGAACCCGTCCATGCCGGGCACCAGCGCCTCGGCCGCCAGGGTCGCCTCGGCATAGGCCGCCCGCGGCACCGGCTGGGCCAGCAGCAGCGGCAGGTCGGCATCGAAGGCCACCGGCCGGTCGGTCCGGGTCAGCCGCAGATTGGTGAACAAAGGGCCGAACCAGCGATCGGTCTCGACGATGCCTTCCCACTGCACGTAGCCGCCGGGATGCGGCAGGTTGGCCGGGGCGCGCAGCAGCAGGCTCCAGTCGGGCGCGGTGCGGGCCATCAGCCCGGTCCAGATCTGCACTGCGCCGGGCTCGGGCAGGGCGGTCAGGAAGGGCGGGGAGCAGCCGGCGAGTGCCTCCGGCGCGGCCGCGTCGAACCGGGCGGATTGGTGCGGGAACTGCGCGGCCGGTACCAGCGGCAGAAAATCGGGCAGCCCGTCCATGAACCAGAAGATGTCGGTGCCGTCCCAGATCAGCTTCAGCCCGGCGGGCGGGAAGACCCACCAGCCATAGCCGGAGGCAGCCGAGACCGCCTCGCAATAGCGATAGGCGCGGGTCGGCAGGGTGCCGCCGGCCGAACGGTCGGCGCGCTGCGGCGGCCGGGCGGCTTCGATCAGGCGGTAGAAGCGGACGATGGGGTCGGCGG
>JAJXVA010000212.1 GCA_021782435.1 Pseudomonadota bacterium | reverse complement strand
CATTCAGGAATACATCCTGCATAGCTGGTCACTGGTGAAAATGGGCACCACCGCCGCCCAGAAAAAACTGTTCTTCAACCTGCGCCGCCTCAAGGGTCAGATGCAGGCGATCGAGGATGGCGACCTCCAGCCCGAACAGGTGGCCAGCATCGCCCGCGCCCTCGCCGTGCCCGAGCAGGACGTCATCAACATGAACCGCCGCCTCGCCGCGCCCGACAACAGCCTCAACGCCCCGGTGCGCATGGACAGCGAGGGCGAATGGCAGGACTGGCTGGTCGATGACGCCGAAAGCCAGGAAACCGTCCTCGCCGACCGCGAGGAAATGACCGGCCGCAAGGCGCTGCTCAACGGCGCGCTGGCCGGGTTGAATGACCGTGAGCGCCACATCCTGATCGAGCGGCGGCTGAAGGACAACCCGACCACGCTCGAGGATCTGTCGCAGCAGTACAATATCTCGCGTGAGCGCGTGCGCCAGATCGAGGTGCGGGCCTTCGAGAAGCTTCAGAAAGCCATGCGCCAGCAAGTCGCCGAACGCCGCGCGGAAGGCGCCCGGGTTTAACTCACCCCCTGGCGCCTGCTCCCCCAGGGCGCTTGCTCCCCCAGGGCGCCTGCTCCCTTGGCCCCCGGCCCCGTGCCCGCCCCCGTGCCACCGGGTGCGGCCGGGTCGGTCCGGCATCCGCCTCACTCCCGCCGCGTGTACACCGCCTGCTCTTTTTCCGCCGGAAACTGGTCGGGCCAGGTCGTCTCGGTCAGCGTGCCATCCGGCGCCAGCCGGTCGGTCCCTTCGAGGTAGGCGTGATGCGCGATCGTCTCCGTCCACCGCATCTCGGTGGCGGACACCATCCGCACGCGCAGCTGAACGCCGGCGACGGCGCGCGGCCCCTGGTTGGCGGCGGGCGGACCATTCGGTAGCACCACGAACGCATTGCCCTGTTCGGGTGCGCTGATGAGCATGCGGCCGCCCGCTTGCGCCCGCAGCACCAGCGTGCGCGGCACATCGCCCCCCGGCTCGCCACTGCGCCAGGTTCCGGCCAGACCGTGCCCCGGTCCCACGCGCCGTTCGATCTCCCGCGATCGCGTGACCGTGCCGGTCTCAGAAGTGGCAACCGTGTCGATGCGCAGCGTCCGCTGATCGGGCGAAAGCCGCAGCAGGCTGCGGTCCACGTTCCGACCATGGATGCGATGAATGCGCACCCAGCTGCGCGGGCCGGTCCGGCGCAGGCTGGTGCTGCGCCCCGGCACGGTCGGGTAGAACCTGCCATCCTCGCCGATATCGAAACTGACCGCGCCGAAATCGAAATGGTAGCCCCGCGCCGTGCGCCCGATGCGCAGCGTCTCGCTCAGCAGCCGGCTGCGGGAGCGGTCGAGCCTCCAGGTGCCATACCAGGACGCACACCGGGCCGGCACCGCGGGCAGGGCGCATACCATCGCCACCGCGAGGAGCCCGAGCCGCCACCTGGCGGTCAAGAGTATGTCCGCCGTGGTTTGCACATGCCACGCGGTGTGCCAAGAATTCCCAGGCGCCACAAGGCGGCGCCCTGCGCCAGCGGGCCAGTACGAGGCGAAATGACCTTGCATCCGTTCATGATCCACGTGCCGGAGTCCGCGCTCCAGGACCTGCGCCGCCGGCTTCAGTCCATACGCTGGCCCGCGGTCATCGATGCGGCGGGCTGGCAGGATGGCACCAGCCTCGCTTTCCTTCGCCGCCTGACCGAGCATTGGTGTCATCGCTTCGACTGGCGGGCGCAGGAAGCCCGGCTCAACCGCCTGCCCCAGTTCCGCATGACCAGCGCCGAGGCCACGATCCACTTCCTCCACCAGCCCGGCCACGGACCCGACCCGCTGCCGCTGGTCCTCACCCATGGCTGGCCCGGGTCCTTCATCGAGATGGAACGGCTGATCCCGCTGCTCGCCGACCCCGGCGCCAGCGGCGGCGACCCGGCCGACGCGTTCCACGTCGTGGTGCCATCACTGCCCGGCTACGGGTTCTCCCCGGCGCCGTCCCATCCGGGCGTGGGCGCGCGTGAAATCGCGCGTCTCTGGCACAATCTGATGCGCGCCCTCGGCTATGAGCGGTTCGGCGCGCAGGGCGGCGATCTCGGCGCCGGGGTCTCGATGTGGCTGGCCCGCCAGTTCCCCGGTGCGGTCCGCGGCATCCATCTCAACTACATTCCCGCCAGCTTCCGCCCCGCGCTCGACGACGCCACACCGTTGAGCGATGCGGAGCAGGATTTCCAGTCCCGCGCCGCCGCCTGGGCGCTGGAGGAGGGGGCCTATGCCGCGCTGCACGCCACCAAGCCACAGACCCTGGCGTTTGCCCTGGCCGATTCCCCCGTCGGACTCGCCGCCTGGATCGCCGAGAAATTCCGCAGCTGGAGCGATTGCGGCGGCGAAATCGAACGCATCCTGCCGCTCGATGCCCTGCTCACCGATATCTCGCTCTACTGGTTCGGCGGCGATATCGCCGCCGCGCTGCGCCTCTACAAGGAGAACCGCCAGCAGAAGCTGATTTTCGCGCCCGACGAGCGTGTCAAGCCGCCGCTCGGCGTCGCCCTGTTCCCGCACGAGCTGCCGATGCCGCCGCGCTCCTGGCTCGCACGGGTTTTCGATGTCCGGCGCTGGACCCACATGCCCGCCGGCGGCCATTTCGCCGCCCTGGAACAGCCGGAGCGCCTGGCCGAGGACATCCGGGCCTTCTTTCGCCCGCTCCGCGCCGCAATCCGCCCAAACGGCGCTGGTGGTTAGCCTCGGGTTGACAGAGACGGGCCGCCGAGACTAGACCGCCGGCTCGCGTCGCCTCGGGGCGGGCGCCCTGCCGGTCGGCGGGTTTTCACGGGAAGTTGACCATGTTCGCTATCATCCGCACCGGCGGCAAGCAATATCGCGTAACCCCCAACGCCGTCCTCAAGGTCGAAAAGCTGGTGGCCGAGCCCGGCACCACCATCACCTTCACCGACGTGCTGGCGGTCGGCACCGAGGGCAACCTGACCCTCGGCGCCCCGGTCGTCGCCGGCGCCAGTGTGGTCGCCTCGGTCATCGCCCAGGACCGGCTCGACAAGGTCATCATCTTCAAGAAGCGCCGCCGGCAGAACAGCCGCCGCCGCAACGGCCACCGTCAGCACGTCACCGTGCTGCGCGTGTCCGAAATCAACGCCGCCTGAGCATCGGGGTTATCACATGGCACACAAAAAGGCAGGCGGCTCGTCCCGCAACGGGCGCGACACCGAAGGCAGGCGCCTCGGCGTCAAAAAGTTCGGCGGCGAGAAAGTCATCGCCGGCAACATCATCATCCGTCAGCGCGGCACCAAGGTAAGGCCGGGCACCAATGTCGGCCTCGGCCGTGACCACACCATCTTCGCGCTGGTCGATGGCCATGTCCGGTTCGAGCACAAGGCCGAGGGTCGGGTCTCGGTTTCCGTCCAGAAGCTGCCGCTCGCGGCCGAGTAGCCCCATTGCCTCGGTCACGCCTACCGGGGGTCGGCGCCAGCCGGCCCCTTTCGTGTTTTCAGGAAGGGTATCGCAGTTTGGGGTCGGTCTTGGTGCGACGGGAACGAAGCCAGGGGTCCATGTCAGAGCCAATGGCACCAGACCCGCTTCCTGCTCCCGGGTCGGCGGCGCGCCCCCGCTCATGAAATTCCTCGACCAGGCGAAAATCTATGTCCGCTCGGGGGATGGTGGCAATGGCTGCGTCGCGTTCCGGCGCGAAAAATACATCGAGTTCGGCGGCCCCGATGGCGGGGATGGCGGCCGCGGTGGCGATATCATCGTCGAGGCGGTCGCCAACCTCAACACACTGATCGACTT
>JAJXVA010000211.1 GCA_021782435.1 Pseudomonadota bacterium | reverse complement strand
GCGTCGGGGTCGATCGGCGGCAGGGCGGGGCGGGTCGCGGGCACCGACAGCGGCACCGACCCGGAAATCCCCCCGGAAATCCCCCCGGGCATCCCCCCGGGCACCCCCCCAGGCACCCCCGCGGGCACCCCCGCGGGCGTTTCCCCGGGCATCCCCGCTTGCGGCGCCGCGCCGCCAATCCGGGCGATGAAGCTGGCAATCACGGTGCGTTCTTCGTCGGTCACAGCCTGGATCCCCGCTTGTGTGGCGAAAATGTGGCGCTGGTCGGGCATGGCTTCAAGCCGCCCGCCATGGCGTTGCCGGGTGGGGGGGCTTCGGCTACAGGCTCGGGATATTCGGGCGGACCTCCGCCGCAGCGGGCTGGGGGCCTGATCCGGCATGGTGCCGCGTTACCGCCTTGGATCGAACGGATAAAGGGCGCGCCGTGCCGCCGATCACCGAAAAATCGACGAGCCTCGGCATCGTGCTCGCCATGGCCTGCCTCATCGGGCTGGCCTGGTGGTGGCCCAATCGGCCACAGGCGGGCAATGTCTCGATGCCCGAGGCGAAATTCGAATCCCTGTCATTCGCCCCCTATCGGCCGGGCCAGTCGCCCCTGACCAACACGTTCCCGACCGCGGCCGAGGTCGACCAGGACCTGGCGCAGGTCGCGACCGAAAGCCGCGGCATCCGGTCCTATTCCGCGATCGAGGGCAACTATAACCTCCCCCTGCTGGCGCGCCGCCACCACCTGAAGCTCTGGCTCGGCATCTGGCTGAGCGCCGACCGCGCGGCGAACGCGAGGGAAATGGCGGCCGGCATCGCCGCCGCGCGCGCCTACCCCGATGTCGTGGACCGGGTGGTGGTCGGCAACGAGGTGCTGCTGCGCCACGATCTGCCGGTGGGCGAACTCATCGCCGATATCGACGCGGTGAAGCGCGCCGTGCCGGAACCGGTGACGACCGCGGATGTCTGGGAGGATTATCTCCGCTACCCGCAACTGGTGGCGCATCTCGACATCATCACCGTGCATATTCTGCCCTACTGGGAAGACCACCCCTCCGACCTCGCCGGCAGCATGCGCCACGTGCAGGCGGTGCTCACCGAAATCGCCCGGCTCTTCCCCGGCAGGCGTCTCGCGATCGGCGAGACCGGATGGCCGAGCCGCGGGCGCTGGCGCCGGGATGCCGCGCCCAGCCTGGTCAACGAAGCCATTTATCTCCGCCGCTTCATCGACCTCGCCGACCGGCTGCACGTCGATTACAATTTCATCGAGGCGTTCGACCAGGACTGGAAATACCACAACGAAGGGGTGGTCGGCGCCAACTGGGGCATCTGGACCGATACCCGGCACCTGAAATTTCCCCTCAACGGGAGGTTACGCGAAAATCCGGATTGGTCCGCCGACCTGACCCTGAGCCTGGTCGCCGGGCTGCTACTGGCCGCGCTCGCGGCTCGGCGCGGGCTGACGCCGCTGCGGGCCGGCATGGCCATGGCGCTGGGCGGGGCGCTGGGCTTTGCCTGGGCGGGCACCGTGCCCGTGATGTACGACGGTTTCGCGGCCGTTGCCGGCATCGGCAATTTACTCGGGCAGGCCGCGCTCGCGGTGCTGGTGGTGCTCGGGTGCGGCGGCAGGCCACGCGACGGGGCCATGGCCACCGGGAGTTTTCGCGCGCTCGGGCGGCTGCACTGGCCGCGCGCCTGGCGTGGCGAGGCCGGTATCGACGCGCTGGCCGAGGATCTGGGGTTTTTGTTCCTGTGGACCGCGGCCGTCCTGCAGGTGTTGTTGGCCTACGACCCGCGCTACCGGGATTTTCCGCTGCCCACCTTCGCGGTGCCGCTGACGGTCGCGGCGTTCCGGCTGGTCTTCACCCCCCGCTTTGCCCCCCACTTTGCCCCCCACCTCGGCGCTTCCCTCGGCACCCCCCGCTTCGGCCCGCTCGGGCGCGCGGACCGGCTGGTCATGGCGGTGCTGCTCGGCGGCGCCGTGGTGAGCGCGCTGCAGGAAGGCCCGCGCAACCTGCAAAGCCTGATCTGGAACGCCGCCGCCGCGGCCCTGGTGGCCGAACGCTGGATCAACCGCTTCGGGCAAGACCCCGGCCGCGAGGCTGGCGCCCCGATTGACTGATGGCGGGTTGGCGGATGGCGGGTTGGCGGATGGTGGGGCGGCGGTTCAGCCTTCGCGCCGCGTATCGTAGGCGAATTTCAGGAACATGACCGCCAGCACACCCGCGAGGCCGAACCAGGTCAGCGCGTACTGAAAATGGTTGTTGGGCGGTCGCGGCAGGTGCGTGGCCGCGAACGGCGGCGCGGCTGGCGGCACCGATGGCGCCGGGCCGGCGAGGGCCACCAGCGTGTAGGGCGCCACCGGACCGATATCGAGCGCCTGGGCGATGGTGTGCGGGTCGAGCGTATAGAAATGCCGGCCGGCGATGTTGTCCTTGGCCGCGAACCAGCCGCGATGCCCGGCGGGATCGACATAGCCGGTCACGGTGATCGTGCCAGCGGGCAGGGGCTGGTGCCACGCCTCCGGCACCCAGCCGAGATTGACCAGAACCGGCCTGTGCCCCGGGCGGAACAGCGGCGCCAGCCAGTAGGCCCCCTGCACGATGGCGGGCCCGAGCGCGCGCACTTCATCCGCGTAGAACACGGCCATACCCGGATGAAACCGCCCGGTTATGGCCACCTTCTCGAACCGCGTCGGGTGCGGTGGCAGCGCCACCGCCGGTGCCGCCTCGGCGCTGGCGATTTCGGCCAGAATGCCCTGCTTCCATTTCAGCCGGCGCAACTGCCAGAAGCCGAGGCCCAGCAATATGGCGAGCATGACCGCCGTCATCAGGCCGGAGGTCACCAGCCGGCGGGTCCGAACGGTCATGACTGGCCCATCTGGTCGGGACGGTTGCGGTATTGCTGGGCCACCAGAAACGCCTTGGCGGGCCTGATCATGATCACCGCGAGCGGCGTGCCGATCGCGGGCCAGAGCAGGGCATGAACCCAGAGCGGCGGAGCCACCGTGAATTCCACGATGAAGGCCAGAACCACCAGCAAGGTGCCAAGCACCAGCGTCACCGCCACCACCGCGCCGTCCGCGGCGTCATTCCCGGTGAGATCGAGTCCACAGACCGGGCAACGCGCGCGGATCGTCAGCAATCCCTGATAGAGCGGACCCTGACCACAGCGCGGACAGCGGCAAAGCAGGGAAACCCGCCAGAGCGAAGCCCTGCCGCCTGCGGACATTCAGCCGGCCGTGATCGCGCTCTGGCCGAAATAATAGATGCAGACGAACAGGAACAGCCAGACCACGTCGACGAAGTGCCAGTACCAGGCGGCGGCTTCCAGGCCGAAATGGCGTTCCCGGGTGAATTGCCCGTCTTTCGCCCGAAAGAAACAAACCAGCAGGAACAGCGTGCCGACGATGACATGGAAGCCGTGAAACCCGGTCGCGAGGAAAAACACCGAGGGGTAGATGCCGCCACCACTGAACTTGAAGGGCGCGTGGGTATATTCGATGGCCTGACCGGTGGTGAAGCACAAACCCAGCGCCACCGTGAGCCCGAGCCCCCACAGCAGACCCTTGCGATCTCCCTCGAGCAGGGCGTGATGCGCCCAGGTCACCGTGGTGCCGGACAGCAGCAGGATCAGTGTGTTCAGGAAAGGCAGCTCGAACGGTGCGAAGGTATGAATGCCCGGCGGCGGCCAGACCGGATTGGCCAGGGCTTCATTGAAGACGTGTTCCGGGAACAGCGCGAAGTTGAAATAGGCCCAGAAGAAGGCGACGAAAAACATCACCTCGCTGGCGATGAACAGGGTCATGCCGTAGCGCATGCCGAGCT
>JAJXVA010000210.1 GCA_021782435.1 Pseudomonadota bacterium | reverse complement strand
CGGCGCCGCCCTGCCGGCCGCGGACTACGACGCCGAAATCCTCGAAATGCACCACGCCGCCAAGCGGGACGCCCCCTCTGGCACCGCGCTCGCGCTCGGCCAGGCGGTGGCGCGGGGCAGGGGGGTCGCGCTGGACGGCACCGCCCGCTACACCCGCCACGGCCAGGTCGGCCCCCGCCCCAAGGGCGAAATCGGTTTCGCGGCTCTCCGCGGTGGCGGCGTGGTCGGGGATCACAGCGTCATCTTCACCTCGGGCGCCGAGCAGATCACCCTCGCCCACCGTGCCCTCAGCCGTGCCGTCTTCGCCGAAGGCGCGCTCCGCGCCGCGCAGTGGCTGGTGGGCAGGCCGCCCGGCCATTACAGCATGCGGCACCTTCTGGCAGGCACGGACCCGTTACCGCGCGAGCAACCCCGCGCCTGAGCGGCGCGCCGGGTCCGATCGCCTGCGCCGAACCGCCAGGCCACGTCTCCTGCGCGCGGGCGCGGCGCCCCGACCGGGATGCCGCGCCCTTCCGTTCACGTCACGCCGTGACCGGCCTCACTTGGCCGGCGTCGCCAGTGCCGAGGCCGACAGTCCCGGCGGCGGCGTCACCCCCACATACTGCCCGACCACGGTCGCGTTATACGGCGCGTTCAGCATTCCCGGCCCATTGCCCGGCATGTCGAGCATGCCATACTGGAACACGATCTGCCGATACGGGTCGATCACCAACACCCGGTCGTTCAGCTGGTCGGTGATCAGCGTGCCGCCCGATTGCAGCCGTATCGCGTTCGAGGGCAGCGGCGCCGGATTGCTGCCCATCTGCCGGTTGGTGAAATATTCCGAGCGAACCTTGCCCGCTGGCGTGATTTCCAGCACCCGGCTGTTGCCGGAATCGGTGATCAGCGTATCGCCGCTCGGCAACCGGCTCGCGAAAGCCACCGTGTTCAACGGCAATCCTGCGAAAGTGCCGGAGATCTGCGAGACGATATTACCCCGCGGCGTAATCTCGAGAGCCCGGTTGTTGCCCTGATCGGCGATCAGGATGTCGCCGTTCTTCAACACTTCCGCGCTGTTCGGCGCATTCAGCGCCCCCGGCCCGGAGGTCGGACCATACTGCATCACCACGTTGTGCTGGGCATCGACCTCGAGGATCCGGTTATTGCCTTGGTCGGTAATCAGCACGTCGCCATTGCCGGTCTGGATCGCGAATACCGGCGTGTTCAACTGGTTGGGCCCAGACCCGGTCACGCCCGCCTGCCCGTACTGCCAGATGATATGGCCCATCTTGTTGACGATGAAGACCCGGTTGTCCGGGCAGGTGAAATTCGGCAGCGCCGCCCCGGTGCCGGCGATCAGCGTATTGCCATGGGCCAGGCGCTCGACATCGTTCGGCGCGATCACCGTATTCGGCCCCGGATTGCATTCGGTCGGGTTGTTGCTGCCGAACTGAAAAACGATGTTCCCCTGTCGGTTGATCTCGATCACCCGGTTATTGTACTGATCGGATATCAATATATTGCCCGGCATATTGAAACCCGGGCCCGGTGACGCCGCCCGCGCCGCATGGGTCAAGACCGCCGCGCCGATCACCGAAAGCCCGGCGAGCACCGCGAACCCGCTGACGTTTTTATTCGTCATGTCGTATCCTCCTGTTTCCGCTGTTGTGATCCCGCCACGCACCCGGCCGAGCCTCCCGCGCGGGATGAATTTCGACAAAGCGGCAATTCGGGTCGGTCCGGTTTTCATCAAGGTGAAAACCACGCGGGCTTTTGTTTCGAATGATTGCAAACAGTCTCTCCCTGGCCGCCCGCCATCGCCGCCACCGCCGGCATCCCGGCACGATCGAACCCGGGCATCCCGGCGGCACCCACAGGCCGCCAAGCCCGCGCCAGCGCCGCGCCGGCCGTCGCATGTCCGCCCAGCCTGCGCGAAAACGCCCCGGCGCCGACGGCCAGAACCGAAACGTATCTAGTTGACTAAGAAATTATATCGATATAATTTCTTAGTTAACTAGTGCGGTTCCCATGTCCTCCACCCAGCCTGTCCCGGACCTTACGGCGCATATCGGCTTCTGGCTGCGCAGGGTATCCAACCACGTGTCACATGCCTTCGCGGCCAGGCTTTCGCGCAAGGGGGTGACGGTAGCCGAATGGAGCGTGATGCGCGCGCTCTACGGCAAGGAGCCGATGCCACCCAGCCGGCTCGCCGATGAGATGGGTTTGTCGAGGGGAGCGATCACCCGGCTCGCTGACCGATTGATCGCGAAATCGCTGATCATGCGCGAGGCCAGCGCGGATGACGGCCGCGCGCAGACACTCGCGCTGACGTGTCGCGGCCGTGCCCTGGTGCCGGATCTGGCCGCGCTGGCCGACCGGAACGACGCCGAATTCTTCGAATGTCTCACCACCGATGACCGGGAAACCCTGGGGCGTCTTCTGAAGACCCTGGCTCAACGCGGCCACATGACGGCCATCCCGATCGACTGAACGCACTCCCCCGCCACGGACAAGCGATGATGACCCCACACCAGAAAGCCACCGCCGCGGCCTGCCTCGAGGCAGCCGAGGGCAACACCATGGCCTTTCCACAGATCGTGGGAGCGTTGAGCGAGGCCGGGTTTGAAAGCTATGCGATCGACTTCCGGCGGGCGACCGCAACCTACTACCTGCCCGACGGAGAAAGCCCCGACGGAAAAAGCATCGAACTGCCGATCCACCGCATCGATGCTCCAATCGCCCCGGCGCTCGACACCGCGCGCCTGCAATCCGCGATCCGCGAAGCACAACAACAAGTCCCCGGCTACACCTACCGGGGCTTCTGCGAAAAGGCGGTCCTGGCCGGCTGCGTCGGCTATATCGTATCCTTTTCCGGCCGCCGCGTTCTGTATGTCGGGCGGACCGCCGAAACCCACGTTGAGCACTTTCCCGATCATCAGGCGACGAGCCGCCACCTGCCGGGATGATGGCGCCGCGGCGGTTGGAACCGGACGACCGCATCCCCGCCGCCGCTCAGCACGACGTTCCCACCACCGCCAGCCCAATCGCGCTCGCGCACCCGGATTGTTCGCTGACAGCGCCGAGCATGCCCAGCACCAGCACGGCCAGGACGATTCCCCCCCCCCGCGATCGCCAGCATCACCATTCCTCCCCGCGGTGGCGCGGGCGAAACCCTTTCGGCCTGGCTCGTCACAACCGGTCGTATCCGCCGGCCGCGATACCGGCATGGCACGCCTGCCATCCCCGCCCGCCGTCGCCCTTGCGCAATCGCCTGCTATCGGCCAAACACGCCGGTCCTGAATCCCGGGTGATACCGGCTGGAGCCGGCACGCGCCGGGTCAGCCACGCCCGGCTCACCATCATGCGCGAACGGGGTTCACCCTGACCCGTCCGGCCACGCACACTCCAGGGGTGACCGGGAGCCCGCGATGCGCGCCAATGCCGAGTATCTCTTCACCTCCGAATCCGTCGGCGATGGCCACCCCGACAAGGTCGCGGACCGCATTTCCGACACCGTGGTCGATGCCTTTCTCGCCGCCGACCCCGTCGCCCGCGTCGCCTGTGAAACCCTGGTCACCACCAACCGCATCATCCTCGCCGGCGAAACCCGCGGCCCCGCCAGTCTCACCCCCGATCACCTGATGCACCTCGCGCGTGAAGCCGTGCGCGATATCGGCTACGATCAGCCGGGATTCTCCTGGCGCAACGCCCGGATCGAATGCCACCTCCACGCCCAGTCGGCCGATATCGCCCAGGGCGTCGATGCCACCGGCAACAAGGACGAGGGCGCCGGCGACCAGGGCATCATGTTCGGCTATGCCTGCAACGAAACCGGCG
>JAJXVA010000209.1 GCA_021782435.1 Pseudomonadota bacterium | reverse complement strand
CATGCATGCCCGCGCCGCGCACCGCGTCCAGCGTCGCCAACCGGTCGGCACAGGTGCGGGTGGAAATCACCTCGCCGTAAAACCGTTCCGACGTGTCCAGGTTGTGGTTGTAATAATCGAGCCCCGCCTCGGCCAGCGCGCCGGCCTGCTCGCGCGTCACCATGCCCAGCGTCGCGCAGGTTTCCAGCCCCAGCGCCTTCACCTCGCGCACCATGGCGCATACCGCGGCCAGATCCCGCGCATTCGGCGCGCGCCACGCCGCCCCCATGCAGAACCGGCTCGCCCCGGCTGCCTTCGCCTCCCGCGCCCGCGCCAGCACCGCGTCCAGGGCCATCAGCTTGCTCGCCGGCAACCCGGTCTCATGGTGCGCGCTCTGCGCGCAATAGCCGCAATCCTCCGGGCAACCCCCGGTCTTGATCGAAAGCAGGGTCGCCAGCTGCACCCGCGTCGGGTCGAACTGCGCCCGGTGCACGGTCTGCGCCTGAAA
Source organism: Pseudomonadota bacterium (assembly GCA_021782435.1). Lineage (GTDB taxonomy): Bacteria > Pseudomonadota > Alphaproteobacteria > Acetobacterales > Acetobacteraceae > JAJXVA01. The sequence continues at coordinate 3,331 of JAJXVA010000209.1, read as the reverse complement.
CAGCAAATCCGGCAGCGGCAGCTCCATCAGCGCGCGCACCATCGCCACCGTCCAGGTCCGGGCCGGGCTCAGGCTTGCATCGTCTCCGGTCACGGCATTAGTGGCGGCGTCCATGTCCCCTCACGCATCAGAAAGTCCGGCCTCGGAAAGTCCGGCGGCGCCCGATATCCCACAGCGCGCCCCTCAGAACCAGGGCCCCGACGCAAGCCTGTCGGCCTTCGCCCGCGCGCATCTCGCGCAAATCGACGCCGCCGGCCAGTTGCGCAGCCTGGTCACCACGCGCCGCGACATGGCCAGCGCCTCCCCCATCGTGCATCGGGCCGGGCGCGCCCTCATCTCGTTCAGTTGCAACGATTATCTCGGCCTCGCCACCCACCCCCAGATCCGCGCCGCCGCCCGGCGGGCCATCACCGCCCACGGCACCGGCGCCCGCGCCTCGCGCTTCGTCACCGGCAACCACCCGCTGCTCGGCGCGCTGGAGTCCGCCCTCGCCGCCGCCAAGGCCACCGAGGCCGCCACCCTGTTCGGCACCGGCTACCTCGCCAATCTCGGCGTCATCACCGCACTGATGGGCCCGGGTGATACCATCCTGCTCGACGCGCTGGCGCATAGCTGCCTGCTCACCGGCGCCCGCGCCAGCGGTGCGCGCTTCCGTCGCTTCCACCACAACGACCTCGACCACCTCGCCGAGTGCCTGCGTGCCGCCCGCGCCCGCCCCGGCCGCCTCCTCATCGCCACCGAATCCGTCTTTTCCATGGACGGAGACCGCGCCCCGATCCCCGAAATCCTCGCCCTGGCCGAGGCGCATGACGCCTGGTTGCTGGTCGATGACGCGCACGGCTTCGGCATCCTGCCGCCCGGCCCGCCCGTGCCGCTCGCCATGGGCACGCTGTCCAAGGCGCTGGCCAGCCAGGGCGGCTATGTCTGCGCGACCGCGCCGGTGGTGCGCCTGCTGCACCACCGCGCCGCCAGCCAAATCTATTCCACCGCCCTGCCCCCCGCCTCGGCCGCCGCTGCCCTCGCCGCGCTGCGCATCGCCAAAGCCGAGCCGGAACGCGGCGCCCGCGCCCTCGCCCATGCCCGGCGCTTCGCGCGGCTTGCCGGTCTGCCCCCGCCATCGAGCCAGATCGTGCCGGTCCGGCTCGGCGGCGAACACGCGGCCCTCGCTGCCGCGGCCAGGCTGGAGGCGGCCGGCTTCCTCGCCATCGCCATCCGCCCGCCCACCGTGCCCGCCGGCACCGCCCGCCTGCGCCTCGCCTTCACCGCCGCTCATCGCGACGAGGAAATCGATCGCCTGGCCGATCTGGTGCGCGCATTATGAGGGCCATTATCGCCGCCACCGGCACCGGCATCGGCAAAACCTACGTCACCTGCGGCCTCATCCGCGCGCTCCGCGCCATCGGCCAAACCCCGCTTGTGCTCAAACCCGTGCTGTCCGGCTTCTCCCCCGCCGATGCCGCCCTATCCGATGCCGGCCAGATCCTCGCGGCCCTCGGCCAGCCGCTCACCCCGGCCGCCCTCGCCGCCATCGCCCCGTTCCGCTACGCCGCCCCGCTCTCCCCCGATTGGGCCGCCGAAATCGAGGGTGGATCGGTCGATTTCGCATCCGTGCTGGCGGTCTGCCGCGCCGCCCTCGCCACGCCCGGCGCGCTGCTCATCGAAACCGCGGGCGGCATCCTGTCCCCGCTCTCGGCCGAAACCACCACGACCGATCTGCTGGTCGCGCTCGGTCTGCCGGTCGTCCTGGTCACGGGCTCCTATCTCGGCACGTTCAGCCACACGCTCAGCGCCGCCGAATCCCTCACCGCCCGTGGTCTCGCCTTCACCGTCGTGGTCTCGGAAAGCCCCCCCGGCGCCGAGCCCGCGCCCGACTTCCCGGAAACGCTCGCCCGCCTGCACCACCGCCTCGGCCGCCCCGTGCACGCCCTGCCGCGCCTGCCCGCCGCCCAGGCCGCGCCGCTATTCGCCAATCTGCTCGGCGCTATTCCAGCGGCGGCGCGTGCTTGCGCCGCTTCCCTTCCGCAATCTCGAAATTGACTTCCACGTGCCCCGCCGGGCGCAGCGCCACTTTCGGCGTAATCGTCGCGTCCACTTTCTGCGCCTTATAGATCGCGGACAGGCGCTTCAGGTCCGCCTCGATCTTGGCGCGCGTCACGTCAGCACCGTGGCGCATGGTCATCGCCGGCAGCAGCTTGTCGGACGTCACCTTCACGTTCCCGGTAAAGGTCTCGTAATCCAGTATCGGGGTGGTCGTCACCGCCTCCTCGGCGATCTTGAACACCACCTCCATTTTGTCACCGGTGGTGATCATCACCGGCTGAATGGTCGCGCCGACATCGTCCTTCTTGTATTCGCCCACCACGCGGGCAAACGCCGCCACCACGTCCTTCTTGTCGATCTTCTGGCCGGGTTTCAGCCCCACCACGCCCATCAGCGTCTGCGTGGCCACGCGCTTGTTGCCCTGAAACTGCACGTCGCTCAGCGTCGCCGCCCGCGCCGCGGCGCTCATCAGCAGAACGGCGCCCAGCGCCAGGGAAAGGGTTGCAGGCTTCATGGGCCGGGGTTTAGCAAGGAAGGCAGGCGAAAAAAAGTCCTTCTTTTTTCCAGGAAAACTCATCGAAATACTTTCGCTTCCCGGCGTCTGCCGCCAATGAATACAGTATAAAAGGTTTTCTGGTTCTTTTCCCGAAACCAACACGCCCGATCGCTCAGGAATACGTCCCCGACCCGCGGCTCATCTCCACCTCCGCCCCCCCCCCCAGCGCATCCAGTATCACCGCCTCCGCCACCCGTATCCCATCCACCCCCGCCGACAATATCCCCCCCGCGTAGCCCGCGCCCTCGCCCGCCGGAAACAGCCCGCGCGTATTCGTGCTCTGCCCGTCCCGCCCGCGCGGTATCCGCAACGGCGATGAGGTGCGGGTTTCCACCCCGGTCATCACCGCGTCCGCCATCGCGAACCCCGGCACCGCGCGCGCGAACATCGGCAGCGCCTCGCGCATCGCCGTCACCACGAACTCCGGCAGGCAGGCCGAAAGGTCCGCCGGCCGCACCCCGGGCTGATACGACGGCACCACCTCGCCCAGCGCGGTCGAGGCCCGTCCCGCCAGAAAATCCGCCACGCGCTGCGCCGGCGCGCGGTAATCCCCACCGCCCGCGGCAAACGCGCGCGCCTCCCAGTGGCGCTGAAACGCCACCCCCGCCAGCGTCCCGCCCGGGTAATCCTCGGGGCTGATATCCACCACCAGCCCGGCATTGGCGTTGCGTTCCGCGCGGGAATACTGGCTCATCCCGTTGGTCACCACCCGCCCCGGCTCCGAGGCCGAGGCCA
>JAJXVA010000208.1 GCA_021782435.1 Pseudomonadota bacterium | reverse complement strand
CAGCACCGACGGAGGCTGGTGGCGGATTTTCGATTCCGGTTAAGGATTAACAGAGTCACAACCAGAATGTTTTATAAATTCGCGCGATGATCGTGCAGGATTTTGTTTTGTAGGGAATTTTTTTGAAAGCGTGGCGCACTGTATCAATTTTAAGTTGGCGTTGACATCCTTTGCTAAATGGTAATTAGCATTCATTGGATGGCGGAAGGCGTAACGCAACTTCCGCTTTCGGCTGCTTTCTCGATTGCCGCGATGACCCGATGCAGCGCCACCGCGTCCTCGAAATTTGGCGCTGTATGGGTACCCTCGCGCAGATCCCGGGCCATCCTGGCGTAGAGGCGGGCGACATTCCCCGGTTCCACGTCCTCCGGCCAGCCGAAACGATAGAAAGCGGGTACCTCCAGCGGCCGGAACACCTTCTCCGCGCCCCGCGCGCCCTTGAGGGAGAGTTGCACCATCTGCGAGTGGCCAGAGGAACCCGAGACCCGGATGTCGCCTTCGGTGCCGTTGATTTCCCAAAAGAGGCCGTCACCGTCGCGTGCCGTGACGCCGCGGTAATGAAGGGAGAGGGGCGCGCCGCTGGCAAGGACACCGCTGACCAGCACCTGGTCTGGCGCCGACACGGGCAATGTCTCTCCAGTATCGGCCGCGAGCGCTGTGGTCCGCCGGGTGGCGAGCACCGCGGAAACCTCTGCGATTTCGCCCAGCACGTCCCTGAGCGCCGCCAGCGTGTGGCCTACCGGAATCGTCAGCAGGGTGGCGCCGTTGGTACGGTCCAGCAAATAGGCCCAGGTTTTCTTGTCAGGGATGCTGCCGCTTCCCTGCAAGGCACCGCCCCGGGCAACCAGCGTGGTCGACAGCACTTCGCCGACGAAGCCGTCGGCGATCAAATGTCTCAAATACTCGATTTCTGGGGCAACACGCGCCTGAGTTCCGACCACGCCCAAGACCCCTTTTGCGCGAGCGAGCGCAGCCATCTCCTCGGCCTCGGCCAGCCCGTTACCGAGCGGCCATTCGCAATAAACATGTTTGCCCGCTCCGATCGCCATCTTCACGATCTCCAGGTGATGGGGCACCTTTACCGCGACGGTGACGATGTCGACCTCCGGCGCCGCAACCAGTTCAGCGACGTCGGCGAATGCCCGCGGCAACCCGGTCTCGGCAGCGGCTTTCTCGGCACTGGCCAGACTGGTGTTGGCGACACCGGCGATCTCGAACGTCTCGGATAGCGCCTGCAGCGCAGGAATATGGGCTCGCGCCGCCCAGCTCCGGCCTGGCTGCAACCCAACGATACCAACCTTGAAGCGTTGTCTTTTCATGATGTTCTCCTGGTTTGCGTTTGCAGCAGATAGTGTCTTATTGCACGGAAATTCCACCGTCCACGACGATGCCCTGGCCGTTGATATAGCTCGCCGCATTCGAGAGTAGAAATAAAACACTGGTGGCGACTTCCTCGGGACGTCCCGCGCGGCCCGCCGGCGAATCGGCCATCCAAGATTGTAACGCGTCGGCCCCCCCGAAAGCGGCTTCAGCCATTGCTGTTTCGATCGGTCCCGGGCACACCGCATTGATTCGGATGCCTTGTCGAAAGTATTCAAGGGCGGCGGTCCGGGTCAGGCCCAGCACGCCGTGTTTGCTGGTGTTGTAGGGCGCGATGCGGGGAAAGCCCACCAAAGCGGCGATGGACGCGTTGTTCACGATGGCCCCGCCGCCGCTTGGGAGCATGGCGGCGATCTCATACTTCATGCACCAGAATACGGCCAGGACATTCGTCCGCCACACGGCTTCCATTTCCGCGGTCGTAAGCTCATGAAACGGCTTGGCGGCACCGAGCATTCCGGCGTTGTTGAAGGCCCCGTCCAGCCGACCGAAGTGGCTGACCGCGGTTTCCACTGCCCCACGTACCGCCTCCTCAGCGGTGACATCCACGGGCAACGCCAATGCCTGCCCGCCATGAGCCTGGATTTGCGTCGCCAGCGCTTCGCAAGCCTCAATCTTGCGTGCGGCGAGTACGACGTTGGCTCCGGCTCTGCCGAGTGCCAGAGCCGTCGCCGCACCGATCCCGGAGGACGCTCCGGTCACGAGATAAGTCTTTCCGGTGAGATATGCATATTTTACGTCTTGATCCGTGGTCTGTCCTGTTTTTGTATCTGGAAGCATGATGTTCTCCTATTGGTTATTGGGGCGATCTGCCAGTTGATGCTGTGCCCCGATAGCGCGCTCGGGCGGTTCTCCAAGTTGCACTAGATGGATGCGCGTGCCGCCTTCCCCGGCACCGAGGCCGGGCTTGAGTACCTGATGGGTGTCGTAATGGCCTGCATTCTGCCGGCGGTAGGGGATCGGCGCCTCATCAAACAGACCGCGCAACCTCGCCCGCCAGCCCTCAGCGATCTCTTGCCAGCGATCGTCCGAGAGATGATTGGCCTGGAACACGGTGTGGGGCGGCAGCACCGCCATGCCCGGGTAGAACAGGATGCCGTGCTGGATCGGGAACAGCATGTCATCCAGACGTCCATTCACGCCGCGCTCGGAGTAATGCGGCGCGCGCCCGCCGATGGTAATTGACAACATCGCGCGCCGACCCGTGAGCTTGCCCTCGCCATAGCGGTCGCCCCAGCGCTCACCTTCGTGCGGGCCGACACCGTAGGCGAAGCCGTACGCGAACACCCGATCCACCCAGCCCTTCAGGATCGCGGGCATGGAGAACCACCACAACGGGAACTGTAGGATCACGGCGTCCGACCGGAGCAGCTTCTCTTGCTCCACCGCCACATCCGGTGTCTGTGTATCTGTGGCGAAGGCGTGGCCGGACTCGCGAGCGTAGATCAGGTGCCCGAGATCGGCCCGGTCGAGGAAGTCGGCGCCGTCGGCCTGCGCCTTCCATCCCATGGCGTAGAGGTCGGATACCTCCACCGTGTGGCCGAGGCCAGTCAGGGTCTCGACGGCGAGGTCCTTCAGCGCGCCGTTGAGCGAGCGCGGTTCGGGGTGGGCATAGACGATGAATACGTTCATTGCACAACTCCTTTACAAGTACTTGAGGATCAAGGCATCGAGACCGGGTTTGTCACCTGGTTCAGGCGCCCGCAGGTGTTATTCCATTGTTCGTAAACAATAGAACAATTGAATATTAACACGGGTTTGTGCGATACATGCAAACATGAGAGCGTTACATCATCCGTCCAGAAAAAGCCTGACGTTGACTCAGGTGTTATACGCCTTGAGCGACCCGGTGCGGCTGGCGATTGTCAAGCATTTGGCCGAGGACGGCGGAAAGGCGTGCGGGACGTTCTGTCTGCCTGTGGCCAAGTCTACCGCCTCGCATCACTTCCGGGTGCTGCGCGAAGCAGGCGTAATTGAGATGCAGTCGGAAGGAACGCAATGTATCAACTCTCTGCGCCGGGAAGATTTGGATGCCCGTTTCCCGGGCTTGCTCGATTCCGTCCTACGAGCGTCTGACCCCCTTTGAGCTGACCAGCCGCCTGGGTGGCCGACATGCGAAGTCCGCAGGCTTTTGCAGGAATCCGCCAACAGCACGCGGGAACTGGCGCGATCAGACAAGAAAACGAAGCTTCGCCGAAGGCAAAAAACCCCAACCGGGAACGGTTGAGGTTTCATTATTGGTGGTGGGGTCGCCATCTGGTTCAAACCGTGTCTGTATCGCGATTGCGAAAGCGTGCGCGTTGGTGCGGAATACTGCGGAATCATCATGTTACCGCCAATAACTCTACAAGTTTTCTCTTTCAATTTGGCGTTGCACACGCTTTCTTGATGTCATCAGTTTGATTCCGGTTTTCGCAATTGAACCCGCGTCCGCCTTCTGAACAGAAGTTCGCCCACAAGAACATAATC
>JAJXVA010000026.1 GCA_021782435.1 Pseudomonadota bacterium | reverse complement strand
CAGGAAGTGGCTGAACTACCTCCCGCCAAATCCTCCCAGCGCTGAATCCGTCCCGTCCCGGCGATCGGGACGGTCAAACCCGTCAGTGAAAATCGCGTGAGGCCGGCAATGCCGCGCGTAGTGCGTTTTCCTCTCTCGGGTGGCGTGGCGCGTGATGCGGGCGGCCAGTCTCGTCCGCCCGGGCATGGCGGCCCGGCCAGGCCGTCTGGTCGGTCAGCCCACGCAGCCGGTCGCTACGGTCGGTCAGGGTTTCCGCCACCACGTGCACAATGCCTTCCGGCGAAACCTGGGCCCGCCCGGTCACTTCCAGCAGCGCCCCTCCCAATATCGCTGCCCGATAGGCCTCGATCAGGCTGGCCCAGATCACGATATTGGCGGTCCCGGTCTCGTCTTCGATCGTAAGAAACACCACGCCGCCGGCGCTACCCGGGCGCTGCCGCACCAGCACGATGCCAGCCACCCGTAATCCGGTGCCATCCATCGTCTGGCCGGCTTCCAGACAACTCATCACGCCGTCCGCCAGGAAAGCCGGGCGCAGATGCCGCATCGGGTGGCTGCGCAGGGAAAGCCCGGTCACGCGGTAATCGTCCATCATCCGCTCGGCCTCCGCCATCGGCGGCAGCACGACTGTGGTCTCCGGTATCGGAAGCGTCGCGAACAGCGGCAGGTCGGCGCGGTCGTCCAGGTTGCGAATACGCCAAAGCGCCGCCCGCCGATCCAGCCCCAGTCCACCCAGCGCATCCGCCTCTGCCAGCGCCAGCAGCGCCGCCTGTGGCAGGCCAAGTCGGACCAGCGCCGGAAAATCCTTTGGTCGCGCCGTCACTATCCGCGCGGCCCATCCGGCCCGGAACCCGCCGATCATCCGCAGGCCCAGCCGCAGCCCGCCCGCCTCGATCGTGCAATTCCAGTCGCTTGTGCGCACATCCACCGGCCGCACCATCACCCCATGCTCGCGCGCGTCCCGCACGATCTGTGCCGGCGCGTAAAACCCCATCGGCTGGCTGTTCAGCAGCGCGCAGGCAAAACATGCCGGATGGTGGCATTTCATCCAGGCGGAGATATATACCAGTATCGCAAAGCTCGCCGCGTGGCTTTCGGGAAACCCGTAGGTGCCAAATCCCTTGATCTGCTCGAAGCATCGCTCCGCGAATACCCGCTCATAGCCACGCTCCACCATCCGCTCCACCATCGCGCGCTGGAAGGTATGGATCGTGCCCACATTGCGGAACGTGGCCATCGCCCGGCGCAGCGCGTTCACCTCACCGGGGCTGAATTTTGCCGCCTCCATCGCAATGCGCATGGCCTGTTCCTGGAACAACGGCACCCCGAGCGTGCGCCCCAATATCCGCGCCAGCTCATCGGCGGGTCCATGCGCGGGGGTGGGGCTCGCGAACCGCACCGGCTCCAGCCCCTGCCGGCGGCGCAGATACGGGTGCACCATGTCGCCTTGAATGGGCCCCGGCCGCACGATCGCCACCTCGATCACCAGGTCATAGAATTCCCGGGGCTGCAGACGCGGCAGCATGTTCATCTGCGCCCGGCTTTCCACCTGAAACACGCCCAGACTGTCCCCCCGGCACAGCATGGCGTAGACCGCGTCATCTTCTGCCGGCACATCGGCCAGGCTGGTCACCCCAACACCCTGGCCGCGCAGCAGCGCAAAGCCATGCGCGAGGCAGCTCAACATGCCAAGCGCCAGCACATCCACCTTCATCATGCGCAGGCAATCGATATCGTCCTTGTCCCACTCGATGCAGGTCCGACCCGCCATCGCCGCCGGCACCACCGGCACGGTTTCGTCCAGCCGGTCCTCGGTCAGCACGAACCCGCCCACATGCTGCGACAAATGCCGCGGTAGCCCGATCAACTCCCGCGCAATCCCAATCACCCGTCGTAGCGTGGGACTTTCGGGGTCAAGCCCTGCCTCGCGTATGTCTGCGTCTGGCCATGGCGCATCACGCCGCGCCCAACTCTGCGCCGCCAGCGCCGCTGCCGCATCCGCGCCCAGCCCCAGCACTTTGCCCACTTCACGGATGGCGAGGCGTGGCCGGTAATGAATCACGGTCGCTGCCAGCGCCGCGCGGTGCCGTCCATAACGCCGGTAGATGTACTGGATCACCTCCTCGCGTCGCTCATGCTCGAAATCGATGTCGATATCCGGCGGCTCCTGCCGCTCGGGGGAAATGAACCGCTCGAACAACAGGTCGGATTGCATCGGGTCGACTGCGGTGACGCCCAGGCAGTAGCACAGCGTCGAATTGGCGGCCGATCCGCGCCCCTGGCAAAGGATTCCCTGTTGCCTGGCAAAGCGCACTATGTCGTGTACCGTCAGGAAATAGGCGGCGTAGTTCAGTTGCGCCACCATACCCAGTTCTCGCGCCAGCATGGCGTGAACCTTATCCGGCACGCCAGCCGGATAGCGCGCGGCCGCGCCATCCAGCGCCAATCCGCGCAGATGCGTATCCGCCGTCATCCCCTCGGGCACGAATTCCAACGGATACTGGTAGGCCAGTTCCCGAAGCGAAAACCGGGCCTGCGCCAATACATCGCCAATCGCCTCGATCGCCGCTTCGTGGCCACGAAACAGTCGCGCCATCTCGGCGGCCGGCTTCAAGTGCCGCTCGGCGTGTGGGGCAAGCCGGGTTCCTGCCTCGGTCAGTCTGCAGCCCAGCCGGATACAGGTCAGCACATCGTGAAGCCGCCTGCGGTCGCGCACATGGTACAGCACATCGTTCACCGCCAGCAGCCGCAGTCCCGTCGCGTGCGCCAGACCTGCCGCCTCGTTCAGTTCGTCTTTATCTCCCGCGCCAAAGCGCCGCTGCGCGCCTAGAAACGCCCGCCCCGGCGCCAGCCGCGCCAACCAGGCCAGCGACGCCGCCAATCCCTCCGCTCCTGGTTCTGGCCGGGCAATCAACACCTGGTCCGTCGCTATCCCGGCCAGATCCCTGGCGTGCAATATGCAGGGGCGTCCCGGTAAATCCGCGCCCTGCGCCCGCCCCGCCGAAAGTCCTTGGGTAAGCCTTCCCCAACCCGCCCGGTTCATCGGGTAACAAATTACGTCCGGCGTACCGTCGTTGAACACCAGTCGTGCGCCCGCCAGCAGGCGCAGCCCGCACCTCTCTGCCGCCTCCAGCGCGCGCACCACGCCGGCAACGCTGTTGCGATCGGCTATCCCGATTGCCACGTGCCCCAGGGCTGCCGCTTGTGCCACCAGTTCTTCCGGCCGTGACGCGCCATAATGAAATGAAAACGCTGTAGTAGTGGCCAGCTCCGCGTACGAGTTCATTAAATGTTCTTATATGGGCGATCCGTCTCCGGCAATGCCGCGGATCGTATCTGGCCTGCACCGTTACCAAGGTGAAACCCTAACCGGGTTGCGCTACTTTCCCTCGGTGACCCAATCCTTCACCGCGCCCGATCGCTCGCTTGCCGGCAAGCCGCCCAGCCAACGCCAACGCCGTGTGGCCGAGGAAATTCGCCACCAACTTGCCGCTCTGTTCACGCGTCACGAATTCCGTGACCCGAACCTCGCCGAGGCCGATCTCACCGTGACTGAAGTGCGGGTCAGCCCCGATCTGCGTCATGCCACGGTGTTCATCAGCCGGCTTGGCCGCGCCGATGCTGCGACCCTGCTGCCCAACTTAGCCCGCGCCACACCTTATCTGCGCGGCATCCTCGCTCGCCAATTGCGCCTTCGCGTCGCGCCCGATCTCAGCTTTCAGCCCGATACCTCGCTCGATTACGCTGCCCGCATGAATGCCCTACTGCATAGCCCCGAAGTCGCGCGCGACCTCGAAATGCCGGATCCCGACAAATGAGCGAAACTTTGGCGTCACCGCGCCCGCGTGGTGGCCGGCCACGAAATCGACGCGGCCGTCCGCTCGATGGCTGGCTGATCATCGACAAGCCCCAGGGGCTCACCAGCACCGATGTCGTCAACCGCGTTCGCCGCGCCTTCGATGCGCAGAAGGCCGGACATGGTGGCACACTGGATCCGCTGGCTACCGGTGTGCTGCCGGTCGCCTTCGGCGCGGCCACTAAAACCGTGCCTTACGTCCAGGACGGTACTAAGCTCTATCGTTTCACGCTGCGTATGGGGCAGGCGCGAGATACCGATGACGCAGACGGGCAAATCACAAGCGAATCGCCGAACCGCCCTACCGATGCCACGCTTATCGCGGCACTCAGGCCGTTCGTGGGACATATCCTTCAGGTGCCCCCTGCCTATTCGGCCATCAAGGTCGCCGGTGAACGCGCCTATGATCTCGCCCGCAGCGGCCGTCCGCCCGACCTGCCGCCGCGTTCTGCCCGTGTCGATCGTTTCACCCTGGTCGCCCGCCCCGATGCCGATCATGCGGAGTTTGAGGTGCAATCTGGCAAGGGCGTTTATATGCGCAGCCTCGCGCGGGACCTGGCACTCGCCTGTGGCACGGTCGGGCATATCGCAGTTCTGCGCCGTCTGCGCGTCGGTCCCTTCACCCTCGACCATGCCGTGACCCAGGAAACCTGGCATCATATCACGCCGGAAGCCCGCCCTGGCGCCGCCCAACTCCTGCCGCCGCACGCGGCCCTCGCCGATCTGCCAGCCATTTCCGTATCTGAAGCTGAGGCTGCGCGCCTTGCCCAAGGTCAGACCCTGCCGCTCGCCAGTCTTTTGCCTCACCTGCCTGCCGTACCCTTAGGGGATGGCCCGGTGCGCGCCATGTCAGGCCAGCGCCTTGCTGCCCTCTGCCGTGTGCAGGATGGCGGCTTGCACCCGGAACGGGTTCTATAACATCCATATCCGCGGCCTGCGCCGCAGGGCATTTTGGGGGAAACGGCGTTGAGTGACGCGGCCGAGACCATGGAATTCGATGTCCTCATTGTCGGCGGCGGCCCTGCTGGCCTTGCCGCCGCCATCCGGCTGAAGCAACTAGCGCCGGATATCAGCGTCTGTCTGATCGAAAAAGGCAGCGAGGTCGGTGCGCATATCCTGTCCGGCGCGGTCATCGAGCCCCGCGCCATCAATGAATTGTTACCGGACTGGCGGGCCGATGGCGCCCCCCTCACCACGCCGGCCACCACCGACCGGTTTCTCTATCTCACCGAAACCCGAGCCTTCCGCCTACCCACGCCCCCCAGCCTGCATAATCACGGAAACCATATCGCAAGCCTCGGCGATCTCTGCCGCTGGCTTGCGACCCGGGCCGAGACGCTCGGTGTCGAGATCTATCCCGGTTTTGCCGGGGCCACACTTCTGCTCGAAAATGACCGGTTGGTCGGTATCCGGACCGGTGAGATGGGCGTCGCGCCGGATGGTTCCCATACCGCAAATTTTCAACCCGGCATAGAATTGCGCGCCACCTATACCGTGCTTGCTGAAGGCTGCCGCGGTTCTCTGACCAAGCAGTTGATGCCGATATTCGATCTGCGCCGCAATACTGCACCGCAGACTTATGCCATTGGCATCAAGGAGCTATGGGAAATTCCGGCGGAAAACGCGCGTCCCGGTCTGATCGAGCATAGTATCGGCTGGCCGCTCGACAGCGCAACCTATGGGGGATCTTTTCTCTATCACTTCGGTAAAAACCTTGTCTCCTACGGTTTCGTCATCGGACTCGACTATCGCAACCCATGGATCTCCCCGTTCGAGGAAATGCAGCGCGCCAAAACCCATCCTGCGCTCCGCCACCATTTCGCCGGCGGCCGCCGTGTCGCCTATGGTGCGCGCGCACTGAACGAAGGTGGATTGCAGGCCCTGCCGAAGCTCACTTTTCCTGGCGGCGCACTGATCGGGGATGCGGCAGGCTTCCTCAACGTGCCAAAAATCAAGGGGACGCATGCTGCCATGAAATCCGGCATGCTCGTCGCCGAGGCCCTTGCCGCGTCGCTTGCCGCCGGCCGCCCTGCCGAACCTGCCGGCTACGATGCCGCTTTCCGGGCCTCCTGGCTGCACGCCGAATTACACGAGGCCCGCAATATACGTCCAGGTTTCGCGCGCTTCGGTCTTTTTGGGGGGCTCATCCACGCGGCCATTGACACCTACGTTTTCCGCGGCCGCGCACCTTGGACTCTGAACTGGCGCCACTCCGACCATGAAGCTCTGGTTCCCGCCGCGGCGAGCGCCAAGCCCAACTATCCGAAGCCAGACAACGTGTTGACTTTTGACCGGCTATCTTCGGTTTTCATCAGCAATACTAACCATGAGGAAAACCAACCCGCTCATCTTCGTCTGACCGATCCTGCGCGCTGGCAGACGGTCAATCTCGCCACCTATGCCAGTCCTGAAAGCCGCTACTGCCCAGCGGGCGTTTATGAGGCAGTGGCTGACGGAGATGGCGCCACGCGACTTCAAATCAACGCGCAGAACTGCGTGCACTGCAAGACATGCGACATCAAGGATCCAACCCAGAACATCGATTGGGTTCCACCCGAAGGTGGTGGCGGCCCTAATTACCCATCCGGGATGTGAGTCGGGCAGTGATCGAGGCGTGGCACTTTCCGCGTCTTTCAGCGAATGGTTTCCGAAATGACGCGGAGCGGTTTGCCGATCCGCGTCGCCGTCATTCCTGTCCGGCCTGATGTTTCAGCGCCGCGATCAGCGCGTCGATGCTGCCACCATGGCTCTGCAAGTAACTTGTGTAATCGCTGCGTTCGGTCGTGCGCAGGCTCGTGCCTTCCGCGATTACGTCCAGTATCTTCGTACTGCCGGCCTTGTCACCAACCAGCCAGTTCACATCGGCCGGCGGGCTACCGGGCCGACGGATCGTCGTTTCGACCAGCGTGTCTCCGTCTTCTGGCACTTCCCGCCCCATGGTGAAGCGAGCCTCGGCGTAAGCAGACAGTCGCGCCGTGACGCCGTTGCTGATCACCTGGTGAAACACCTTCGAATAGGTCTTCATTTGCTGCGGTGTCGCCTGCCGCACATATGGCCCCAGCGCGAACCGCGCTATGCCGTTTACGTCCAGCACCTCGTTTACCAGGGCCAGCAATTGCTGCCGTGCTGAACTGTCATTCACCGCCTTGGGTGCAAGATCCAGTATCTTTTCGCCATTGGTTTGGACGAACGCACTTGCATCCGTCAGCGCGTAGCCGGGACGAATGCTCAGCGGCAGTGTCACAAGGGCTGCGGCAAGCACAATAAAAATGCGGCGTTTCGGCATCGTATCCACCTACTATGGAGAGTGCTTAAGGTATCGGCTTACCCTTGCGGGTCGCAGCAATCACGCTCGCGCGATTCTGCATATACAAGCTGCGCAGCGTCGCATATGGATCGAGCGCTGTTTTCTTTACTGCCTGCAACTGATCCATAGCATTTGAGTATTTGTCGGTAGTATACATACCATAGCGGGCATAGATCAACGCGGTTACCGTATCACCCTTCCCGAAGTAATTGAACGGATCGGCCGCTCCGTCAACGCCATAGCCCAGCGCGTCCCTGGGATCGGTCGGCCCCAGAACCGGCAGATACAGGAACGGCCCCGGCGGCACACCCCAAAGCGCCAGCGTCACGCCAAAATCCGTATCCTGGAACTTGTAGCCCCATCCGCTTGCCACATCGAACAGGCCGCCCACGCCCAAAGTCGAGTTCACCAGAAAGCGCAGCGCGGTATCGCCGGAGCGGCTAGCGCTACCCTGCAGCACGTCATTCGCGAAAATGATAGGCGAGTTGAGGTTTTCCAGGACGTTGTGCACTCCGGTCCGCGCGGGTGCCGGCACCACGTTGATGTAAGCCAGGGCCGCTGGCCGCAGCACCACGGCGTCTATCGCGTCGTTCACCTTATACAGAAACCGGTTCATCGGCTCATAGGGGTCGTTCACCCCGTCAGCCGCTGTCGTCGCCTCGCCGCCGGCACACCCTATCAAGGGCAGCCCCAGCACCCCTATCAGGGCCGTCGCGCGCAACCAAGCCGGCATACCATCCCCCATCTGCGAACCCGCTACTCCGCGCGGTATTTAGACTGTTCGATGGCCATTGCCAGTAGTCTCCCACGCGTCTCTGCTTTGGTTTATGTTCGCCACCACGCCATCTGGGAGCGCCCATGCATCATTTCGGTCATCTGCCCATCGTGTTGCTGCTGTTTGGCGGCCTGATGGCCTATCGCATCTGGCGCATGTCCCACCGCAATTCCGGCCCTCGCGGACTCCGGATCGACCAGCTCTGGATCATGCCGGCCATCATCTCGGCGCTGGCGGTGCTGGTGCTCGCGCGTAGCCACCCGCACGGAAAGCAGTGGTTGATTCTGCTGCTCGCTGCCGGGCTCGGCGCGGCGCTCGGCTGGTGGCGCGGTGGCCAGGTTCGCATCAGCATCAACCCGCGCACCAACCAACTGATGCAGCATGCCTCACCGGTCGTGCTCTATGTGATCCTCGGTCTTTTCGTCCTCCGTTTCGGTTTGCGCTTCCTGTTGACCGAGAGTGGTGCCGGTCGCGCCGCTGTGCAGGTCGCTGGCGCGCTCATTGCCTTCACGTGTGCAATGATCTGCGTGCAGCGGCTCGAGATGTATCTTCGCGCCCGCCGTCTGCTCGCCGGCCACGCTGCCACGCCGGTGCCCCCGATTTTCCCACGCCGTCCCTGAAGCCCTTATCCAGGCTACGTGTCTGACGTGTCCAACAATCGCGTCGCGCCACCGGCCGCGCGCGGACCATAAAGCTGCTGGTCCGTACAATGGTTGCGCATCGGGTGTGACCGGAGGCTTGCCTGGGAAGGGCAGGGTTTGTCGCCTGGCACCCTTGATAGCGAGACGGCAGGGACCGCGGGAACACTGGGCGCGCTACTTGGCAACCCGTCGCAAAGAAGCCCCGAGCATGATTAAGCAAGGCCCGGATCAGGTTGTCGTTCAGCAAGATTGGGTCTCGCTCCCGGACTGGGGGCCCTTGCGCTAGGCGTCGTCGTAACGCAGTAATCCGGGCGGTTTCCAGATGGGGGGCGGGCGGGATGCGTCTTGCGGTCGTAGAAGAACGGGCAGCCCACGAAACACGGGTGGCGGCGACGCCGGAAACGGTGCGAAAACTGGCTGCGCTTGGACTCTCAATCAGTATTGAGTCCGGGGCTGGTCTGACCTCTGGATTCCCGGATAGTGCTTACTCGGAAGCCGGGGCGGAAATCGCGCCCAGCGCCGCGGACGCGCTTGCCGGTGCTGATATCGTGTTCGCTGTCCGCTTGCCCGAGGCACGCGGCGCTATCAAGCGTGGCGCGCTAGTGGTCTGCATTGCCGCCGCAGATGCGCCGCTCGCCGCTCAACTCGCCCAAGCCGACCTCAATGTCATCGCCATGGAACGTCTGCCGCGCATCACCCGCGCGCAATCCATGGACGTGCTGTCAAGCCAGGCCAATCTCGCTGGTTATCGCGCTGTGATCGAGGCGGCGAATGCGTTTGATCGTGGCTTTCCCATGATGATGACCGCTGCAGGCACGGTGCCGCCGGCGCGCGTTTTTGTCATTGGTGCCGGTGTCGCCGGGTTGCAGGCCATCGCTACCGCCCGCCGCCTTGGTGCCATCGTCTCCGCCACTGATGTTCGGCCGGCTGCGAAAGATGAAATAAAGTCTCTCGGCGCCACCTTCGTCGGTGTCGAGGACGAGGAAAGCGCCGCCGCCCAGACCGCAGGCGGCTACGCCCGCGAGATGAGCGAGGCCTACCGCCAGAAACAGGCCGAATTGGTTGCCGCAACTATCGCCAAGACCGATATCGTTATCACGACGGCCCTGGTGCTGGGGCGAAAGGCGCCACGCCTGGTCAGTGCTGCCCATGTCGCCAGCATGAAGCCGGGCAGCGTCATCGTCGATATCGCCGCCGATGCCGGTGGCAATTGTGAACTTACCGTGCCAGGGCAGATGCGGCTCAGTCCCAACGGCGTGAAAATCCTCGGCTATGTAAACTGGGCCAGCCGTATGCCGGTAGCCGCCAGCAGCCTTTATGCGCGCAATCTGCTCACGTTTCTGACCACGTTCTGGAATAAGGACAGCCAGTCCCCCGTGCTGCCGGATGCAGACCCGATAATCGCCGGCGCGATGCTGACACGGGGCGGCCAGGTAATTCACCCGGAATTGCGCCCGATACCATCTCAGGCCGCCTGAGCCTCTGTAACGTCACGACAAACCCCTAGGGGCAACATGGACCCGAATCAGCTCGCCACTGAGGCCGATACACTCGCAGATCGCGCGCATCTCCTTGCGATCCATGCCCACCAATTCGCTATCACCGCGGCACCTGGCAGCGGCGATGTCTTCGTCTATCTTTTCGCGATCTTCATCCTGGCATGTTTTGTTGGGTATTACGTCGTCTGGAATGTCACTCCCGCGCTGCACAGCCCGCTGATGGCCGTAACCAACGCCATCTCCTCGGTCATCATCGTCGGCGCCATGCTCGCCACTGGTCTTTCCCACAGCGGCTGGGCCATGGCGTTCGGCTTCATCGCCGTCACCCTGGCATCAGTGAATATATTCGGTGGCTTTCTGGTAACCGAACGGATGCTCGCGATGTTCAAGCGGAAGGGGCGGTAAGATGTCGGTCTCCTTCACGGCACTTGCCTACCTGGTTGCCGCTGTCCTTTTCGTCCTGGCGCTTCGCGGACTTTCCCACCCGGAAACCTCGCGGCGCGGCAACCGCTTGGGCATGGCTGGCATGGTTATCGCGATTCTTGCGACATTCCTGCATCCAGGCATGGGTTTCGGCGGCATTTTGCTAATTCTGGTGGGTCTCGGGCTTGGCGGCACTGCGGGCGCCATCATCGCCCGTCGCATACAGATGACCGCGCTGCCGCAGCTGGTAGCAGCGTTCCACTCGCTGGTCGGTCTTGCCGCGGTGTTCGTAGCCGCTGGTGCACTGAACGCGCCGCAAGCTTTCGGCATAGGCATGCCAGGTCATCTGCACCTGGAAAGCCTGATCGAGATGTCGCTCGGTACCGCGATCGGCGGCATTACCTTCTCGGGATCGTTGATTGCCTTCGGCAAGCTGCAAGGCATACTCAAAGGTGCGCCATTACAATTCCAAGGTCAGCACAAGCTGAACCTAGCTCTCGGCATCGTGTTGTTACTTCTGGTGGTTTGTTTCGTCGTCACCAGCAGCCAGCTCGTATTCTGGATGATTGCGTTGCTCGCGATCGGTCTTGGCTTCCTGTTGATCATGCCCATCGGCGGCGCCGACATGCCGGTGGTGATTTCCATGCTGAACAGCTACTCGGGTTGGGCTGCCTGCGGCATCGGCTTCACCATTGGAAATCTTGCCCTGATCGTTACTGGCGCCCTGGTTGGCGCCTCTGGCGCCATACTGTCGTACATCATGTGTAAAGGCATGAACCGTTCTATCTTCAACGTGCTACTGGGCGGCTTCGGCACGGATGCCGGGGGTGCCGCTGCCGCGGGCGGCGTATCCGACCGCACGGTGAAATCTGGCAATGCCGATGATGCCGCTTTCATCATGAAGAACGCGTCCAAGGTTATTATCGTGCCTGGCTATGGAATGGCGGTAGCGCAGGCTCAGCACGCGTTGCGCGAAATGGCCGATGTGCTGAAAAAAGAGGGCGTGACCGTTAAATACGCCATCCATCCGGTAGCCGGCCGCATGCCCGGCCACATGAACGTGCTGCTGGCGGAAGCCAACGTGCCTTACGATGAAGTGTTCGAGCTCGAGGAAATCAACAACGAGTTCTCCACCGCGGACGTTGTGTACGTGATCGGCGCGAACGATGTCACCAACCCCGCAGCCAAGACCGATCCGTCCTCGGCCATTTACGGCATGCCGATCCTCGAGGTCGAAAAGGCTGGTACCGTCTTGTTCGTCAAGCGCTCGATGGCGTCCGGTTACGCCGGCGTTGAAAATGAATTATTTTTTCGCCCAAACACCATGATGTTGTTCGGTGATGCGAAAAAAATGACTGAGGAAATCGTACAGGCACTTTCGCGTTAACCTTTGTCCGAGCCGGAGTCCGATATGGAACCAGGATTATGTCCCAAATGTCAGTCCCCTGTGACCGAAGTGAATGCTGCCGAGGTCGCCATTCAGTCAGCGCACCGCGCGATCAAGGGGGTGTCCCTGAGTTGTGGCAACTGTAATACGGTGCTGGCGGTTACCATTGATCCGACCTTGATGCGTAATCAGATCGCCGCTGCGGTCAAACAGGCGATCAGTTGATGTCGGGATCGCCGAACAAACGGGTCTGACCGTTATTCATAGAATTCTTTCACTGGGTAAAAACCTGTGTAAGATCAGCGTTCTCTGGCCTCAGACTTCCTCGAGGCCGAGGGGATAGGAACGGTTCTCAAGCGCCGTATTTGCGAACGGTGAGAATGATCTCACTTAATTTTTCTGAAAAAACCGCGCTGCCCCAGAGAGATTGCTATTTGACAACCTCATGAGACATGATGTTGTTTTCGCAACCTGACCAGAAATGCGCCTGGATTACGCTTGTTTTCCTGAGTAACCGAAACGATATGCATCCGCAGCGGATTGATTTCTGCCCATATAGGGAATTCATGGCGGATTCGCCCGGCGGCGTTACGCCCCTGTCCGGTAATAACTTCCAGGCTGACGACATCACACGCTACCGCGACCGCCATGGTCTCGATGAACGTTGCGTGAGCCTGCTGAATGGTCAGCCCGTGCAGATCCAGCCGCATCCGGCGTGGTCGTGGTTTCCGGTCGCGCGCCGTTGGAGCTTCTCCCGGCGGCGGCGGCCAGGTTGCCGCGGATCCGGCCGCATTGGGTGTCGTCGTCGGTGGTGGCGGGGTATTTGTGGCTCGCCAGGTGACGCGGGCCGTAGTGCCACGGCTTTGCGTGCCGGTGGCCGGTGATTCAGTTGGGCTTGGCGCGACCAGCGGGCAGATTTTGGCCATGCGCACATAATCCAGCCACGCCGCGCTGTCCGCATCGGCGGAATTTCGGGCAGTCGACACGCTGCCTCATCCGGCGCGCGATGCCGCCAACCGCCAGGTCGGATCACGGCTGCTGAGTTCGTGTTCGAACGTCCAAAGGTCCACGATCTCGGTTACGGCCTCGGTTCCTGCGACGAACTGACCGGATGCGTCCTGGGTATGGCTGACCTGGTCTGTTATGAACCTCAGAGTGATCTGCGCAGTAGTGCCGCTGATCTCGGCGGCCTCCATCGTGCTGGAGCGAATAGCGTGAACAATGGTGTGCTGACGCCATCCATTGGCTTCCCGCGTCGCGATAGCCTGGTCGAACAGGTCGAACATCGCTGGCGTCAGTAGCGGCCGCAGCGCATCTCGGTTACCCTCGGCAAAGGCGGTAACAATGAAGCGGAATGCCGCGTCCGCGCCATCCAAAAAGCGAGGCAGATTGAACCCGGGGTCCGCTGCCAGTATTCGTGCCACGCCCTGCCCGACTTCGCTTTCCCGTGGGGGCAGGGTACGCTTGGTCGCTGCGGATGAAGGGGCTTCCGCTTTCGCGTCGATCGTTCGACTGGTTGCTGCCGGCGCGAAGCGGCTAACCGCTGCCGGCTCTATGCCAGTGCGTTTGCCGAGCACTGATCTCAGCCGAAGCACAAGGAAGGCCGCTATCATGGCAAGCAGAATGATATCGATGGGAAAGTTGCCAAGCGAGGCCATGTCCGCGACTCCTGAAGGCATACGCCAAATGTACATAGGGCGCCGGTTGATCCGGCACAATGCGAAGGCCGGAAGCCATGGCCCGAAGCGGCGTCGCCTCATGGTGGCGATGACCGGAATGTGTGTCAGCCTTGGACTGTCCGGCTGCGCTTCCCTGCCCCGCGCAACCATCCTGTCCGACGCGCAGCGGGTCGAGTTGGCACGAGCCAGCGCCTATCTCAACGAGTTGCATCGGTTCTCGGCCAATTTCGTGCAAACGGGCTATTTCGGTGCCGGCCAAGGTCAGGTCTGGGTCAGCCGTCCCGGGAAACTCAGGCTGCGCTATGGCGATGGTCTCGCCAAGGACATGGTGGCCAATCATGGCGTCATCGAGGTGCGCGATCTGGCGAATGGCTCTGTCACCACGATGAGGCTTAGTCGCAGTCCGATCAACCTGTTGCTGGCGTCGCAGATCGATTTGGCGGCTCGCGCGGGAGTCGCCTCGGTGACCAGTACGGATGCCGGGCTTGTGGTCAAGGTTTATGATCCTCAGACCCCAGCGGAGGGCACGCTGACGCTAGGGTTTCGCCGCCATCCCCTGACACTGACCTTTGTTCAGGCCCAGGATCTAAGGGGACGAAGTTTTACCCTGCAACTGACGGATATCACGCCACAGGCTGCGGTGCCGCCGGGAACTTTCGTGCTGCCGGAAGGTTGACCGACCACGTTCCCGTGAATTGAACCTGTCTGGGGTTCGGACGAGATCCAGAAAGCCGGACGCGACAAGCGCGGAGTGGTTCCCGCCAGATTTTATCCGATCCTCCCTCATCACCTGCCGGGTTGCTTCCTGTGCTCGTGGGCACCGTCCCGCGATGCTCCAATCAGAGGCGCACTTCGTCGCTGGACAGTTCGGAGTTCTGGTCCATCGGGAGTTCGAACCCTACCATTGCCACGGACGACGCGGTTTCTCTTTTTCCACTTTCGCCAATCGGCAGAGATGCCCGAGTGAATGCGCTGATACTTCCGAAGGCTCGGCAGCGCGCGCCGAACAGGCGCAAAGTTTCCGGCGTCATGCCGCCCAGCGCTGCGAACCGGCCCCGTCGTCCCCGTGTGATCGCCACGAAGCGCCTCGGTCCCAGCGTGGCCGCTCCGGGGTGACTTTGGGTTGGAAATATCGGAGACAGGAAAATTAGCCTGGAACCGCGCCGGGTTGCTCTACCGATTTCTGTGGCATCGTGCGCAGAACTGGTCAGGAAGCCTGGCCGACGGTGCGGGCGGCCAAGCCCACGCCGGAGGTGCCAACCGGCGGTAATCGGTGGCAGCGAAGTTGCGGCCACTGCCAAGCTCACCGGTAACCGTCGGCGGCGGCATAACGAAAACAAACGCCGCGTCGCATCAGCCGGCAGGTCCGGCAACCGAAAAACCACACCCACCCGTCCGATCGGACAAGCCCTCAGTGCCACCATGACGTCGGGTAACCGAGGGTCGGTAAACAGCCACGCGTCGGGCAAGCAGGCGCCGCTGGCTGCCTTGACGCGGATTATCGGACTGCCAATTCTTCGGGTCATGCTCTCCCAACCAGATACCACCTCGGTGGCAGCGCTAAGCAGTCGGCTCGCGACCGTTCGTGCCCGGCTGTCCGAGGCGGCGATCTCCGCCGAACGTGACCCGGCACTTATCACTTTGGTGGCGGTCAGCAAAACTCATGACCGGCGGGCAGTCGACGCCGCAGTGGCGGCTGGCCTGTTGCATTTCGGGGAAAACCGGGTGCAGGAGGCGATGGATAAATTTGCTGATCGGCCGACCGGGGTGCGCCTGCACATCATTGGCCGGCTACAAACCAATAAGGCTCGTGACGCGGTCGCTGCCGCCGATGTGATCGAGGTTCTCGACCGGCCAGCCCTCGCAGATGCCATCGCGTCAGCGGCGGATCGGCTGGGGCGCTGTCCGCGCCTGTTGATCCAGGTGAATACCGGGGCCGAGCCACAGAAAGGGGGGGTGGCGCTTGCTGGCGCGCCAACCTTCATAACGGAGATGCGGCGCCGGTTTGGGGATGCCCTGACCGGCCTCATGTGCATACCCCCCGCTGGTGTAGACCCCGTTCCCCACTTCCAGACCCTGGCGGATCTAGCCAGGCGGAGCGGGCTTGAGCGTTTGTCCATGGGCATGTCGGGTGATTTCGAAGCGGCGATCGCTTTTGGCGCGACCAGTATTCGTGTGGGCAGTGCGATATTCGGGACGCGCTTGCGCGAGATGCAGGCAACCGCGTAGGGCTGTTGCCGCATGGCACATCATTACCTCGTCGGGTCGGGCCCTATGCCTGATGCCCTTCCATGATTGGCTCAGAGCTGAAGCCGTCCGAGGGCGCCAGCCCTGAGCGGTTCCCCGCCGAGCCGATGAAGCCGCGGATGAGCCAGGCCGCCATGGTCGTGGGGGCACTTGGCGTGGTCTATGGCGATATAGGCACCAGCCCGCTCTACGCGTTTCAGGCGAGCCTGCAGCACTTTCCTGCGGGTCGAATGACGCATGGCGCCGTGCTTGGCGTGCTGTCGCTCATCTTTTGGGCGTTGTTTTTGATCGTGACGGTAAAATACGTCCTGGTGGTGATGCGGGCCGATAATCGCGGCGAAGGGGGTATTCTTTCGCTGATGGCGCTGGCCCAACGCGTGGCAGGATCGCCTGGCACGCGGCGTATGCTGGGCATCGTCGGTGTGCTGGGCGCGTGTCTGGTTTTCGGCGATGGCGTCATTACCCCAGCGATATCGATTCTCTCCGCGATCGAAGGCGTCGAAGTCAGTGAACCGGGTCTGACCCAATTTGTGCTGCCGGTAGCTATCGTCATAGTCTTTATGCTGTTCGCGTTTCAGTCTCGCGGTACGGGCGGCGTCGGCAAGCTGTTCGGTCCGATCATGGTGTTGTGGTTCCTTGCCATAGGTCTGCTGGGTCTGAACGAGATCGTTCACCATCCCGTCATACTGCTTGCCTTGTCTCCCAGTTTTGGTGTGCGCCTTCTGCTGGAAAACCGTCTGCTCGGGTTTGAAGTGCTCGGTTCGGTCGTGCTGGCGGTGACCGGGGCCGAGGCGCTTTACGCCGATATGGGGCATTTCGGCGTCCGCCCGATCCGCCTCGCCTGGCTGTTTTTCGTATTGCCGTCGCTGGTGCTGAATTATTTTGGCCAGGGCGCGCTGATCCTGCATGACCCCAAAGCGGTGGCGAACCCGTTCTATCTGCTAGGCCCGCCCTGGGCGCAGATCCCCATGGTGGTGTTGGCCACGGCCGCTGGTGTCATCGCCAGCCAGGCGCTGATCTCGGGCGCGTTTTCGATGGCGAGGCAGTGTGTACAGCTGGGCTATTTCCCGCGCCTGGTGGTGCGCCATACTTCGGATATCGAAGGGCAGATTTTTGTCCCCCAGGTCAATACCGCTCTTATGATCGGGGTAACCGTGCTGGTGCTGGCCTTCCGCACCAGCGCCGCCCTGGGTGCTGCCTATGGCATTGCCGTGACCGGCACCTTCCTGTGCACGTGTGTGCTGGCCGGTATCGTGTTTCGCCGTCATTTCGGCTGGTCGCGCTGGATGGCCCTCGGCGTGTTCGGCGGGTTCTTCGTGATCGATGGCATCTTTTTCGCCGCCAATACCTTGCGCATCGTTGATGGCGGTTGGGTGCCGCTGGCCTTGGCCGCGGGATTGATGGGGCTGATGACCTCCTGGCATCGCGGGCGCGAACTGATGCTCGCGCGCTGGAAGCAGGATAGCATGCCGTTGGCCTTGTTCCTGGGGCGATTGCCACAATCCCGCACGTTGCGGGTGCCCGGCATCGCCGTGTTCATGACGGGCAATCCCGATTACGTGCCTAATGCTCTGCTACACAATCTGAAGCACAACAAGGTGCTTCATGAACGCGTGATTTTCGTCACCGTCAATAATATCGATGAACCTGAGGTGTCGCGTGAGCAGCGTGCCACGGTTGAGGAACTCGCCGCTGGCGTCTATCGCGTCGTGCTGCGCTATGGCTTTCAGGAGAGCCCGAACATTCCCGCCGACCTCGCGGCATTGCGCAATCGGGGAGTGCCGTTCGAGCCGATGCAGGTGAGCTATTTCCTCGGGCGTGAAACTATCGTGCCCAGCCTTCAGCCGCGCATGCCGTTCTGGCGCCTTTGGTTGTTTCTGGTGATGGCCCGCAATGCGGTCAGCGCCACCGAATTCTTCCGAATTCCAAGCGACCGCGTGGTCGAACTCGGGGTCCGGGTGGCGATCTAGCGAGGCAGGTATGGCCAAGGACGCGCTGATCCTTGTGGTGGACGACGATCCGCGGTTGCGTGGCTTGATCAGTCGGTTTCTGGCCGAAAATGACTTTCGCGTCGCCACCGCGGAAACCGCGTCCGATGCCCGGGCCAAGCTGCGCGTATTTTCACCCGATGCCATGGTGCTGGACGTGATGATGCCCGGCGAAACCGGGCTCGCGCTGGTTGCCAGTCTGCGGGAGGCTAATTCCACCCTGCCGGTACTGCTACTGACGGCGCGCGGCGCGCCCGAGGATCGGATCGAGGGGTTCGAGTCCGGAGCCGATGACTATCTGCCCAAGCCGTTTGAGCCGCGGGAATTGTTGTTACGCCTGCGGGCCCTGCTGCGCCGCGCCGCGCAGACGACCGGCGCG
>JAJXVA010000207.1 GCA_021782435.1 Pseudomonadota bacterium | reverse complement strand
AAACAGCGCCAGAAATGCCCTTACTGCAGATTCCTTGCTGTTCGACATCGCTCGCTCCATCCTCCCGCTGCGGGTTTGGGCCGACAAGCGGTCTTGGACAGTCGGGCGAACGCATCACACCTTCCCGTCGGCAAGGTTCAATCCCGCTTTCTCGACCAGAAACGGGCCGAAGCAGGCAAAGGAACCCGCGGGCCGGAAAATGGATTCCACGACCGACGCCGTGCCGCTTGCGCAACTGCCAAGCCCGATACCGGATTTTTCGAAAGTCGAGAGAAGAGCAAGTTTGATGAAGCAGGAAATCCTTAAGAGCCCGAGCGGAAAGGAGTTGAGCGATATCAGTGAGTTGTGATTCACCGCCGTTCTCGAGACGATAGTAGAAGCACATGACCTGGACTGAGACCGCCCGTCGGCAGAATATGCGCGATGGGGCTGGGTATCCAAGCACTTTACGGGATGGGGAATGGGCGCTGATTGAGCCCATGTTTCCATCAGCGCGCCGCGGCGGTCGGCCACATAAGACGTGCCTGCGCGCGGTGATGGACGCCATCTTGTATGTTGCGTCGAGCGGTTGCGGTTGGCGGATGTTGCCCAAATGCTTTCCGCCGATCTCGACAGTGCGCGGCTATTTTAACGCTTGGCGGGACAGCGGACTGCAGACGACGATCAATCATCGGTTGTTGATGATCGCTCGCGAGCAGGCAGGTCGGGAAGCGGGGCCAACGGCAGGCGTCATCGACAGCCAATCGGTCAAGACCACGGAGAGCGGTGGCATTTCCGGCTTTGATGCGGGTAAGAAGGTGAAAGGCCGCAAGCGGCATATCCTCACCGGCACCTTCGGCTTCCTTTTGTTCGTTCTCGTGCATGCCGCCGATATTCAAGATCGCGACGGCGCGCCTGATGTCCTCAAAGCTATCCGCTTCCGGTTCCCTAGGTTGCGCCATGTCTCTGCTGATGGCGGCTACGCAGGGGACAAACTCAAGGATGCGCTCAAGGGTAATGGCAGCTGGACCACGGAGATAATCAAGCGCTCGGATACCGCCAAGTGCTTCGTGCTTTTGCCGCGCCGCTGGGTGGTCGAACGCACATTCGCATGGCTCGGTAGGTGCCGCCGCCTTGCCAAAGACTGGGAGCGCTCCATAGAAAGTTCCACCGCAAGGGCCATCATCGCCAGCATCCGCATGCTCACCCGGAGAATTGCAAGACTCTCAACTCATTGAGAAATTTTTGAATCGGGCCCTAGGGCAACTCGGGTGCCGAACCAAAATATGGTCCCGAGACCCTACCCCAGCCGTAAGGGCCAATTGCCATCCGGTCGCTTCACGCCCGATGCTGAATGATTGAGCTCGCTTCTGTCGAACAAGTACTCCGGCGTCGTCGCCAAAGGCATGGAAGTGGTTCAGCTATTCGACAGCCACACCACCAAGCTGCGAGTTGCGGTGGACTGGAATGCCGCCGGCATAGCGGCCGGCCTCCCGCGCAACTTGTGCATCAAGTCCAATTGGTCAGGCATGTTCGATGATGTCGATATTCACGTGCTCGAAGCCCGGTTCTACCATTTTCTCACAGACAAACTCACGGTGCCAACCGCCACCTGCTACTATGCCGATTGGGATAATGACGGTTCGGGCCACGGCGTAGTCGTGCTGGAAGACCTGATCGACCACGGCGGCAAGTTCGACCACAGCACCCAGCACTGCGGTGTCGATGGCATTGCGGCCAGCCTGGCAGACTTGGCCAAGCTGCACGGCGGCTTGTGGGACAGCCCGCTGATCACACCAGAAGCCGCCCCGTGGCTGCCCACCTCGATGGACGTGCCGGTCGATTACGTTCAGGTTCGCATCATGTAGCACTGGGTCGGGGAAAACCTGAAGGACCCGAACTTCCGCGCCATCGCGCCCAGGCATTACCTGGACGATCCTAGCCGAGTCGAACGCGCCTACGACAAGCTGACGGCCTATGAGCGCGCGTTCGACGCGCCGTACTGCATGATCCTGGACGATTGCCACCAGGGCAACGCCTATCTCCTGCCAACGGGTGAACGGCTGTGGCTGGATTGGCAGCTGGGCCAGCGGGTGCGGCCGTGGCGCGAACTGACCTATTGCACAATCGGATCGCTGACGATCGAGGAACGCCGCCACCATCACAAGGATCTGGTGGCGCACTATCGCGACTGTCTGATCAAGGAAGTCGCGACCAATGTCATCGACCTCGAAACGATCTGGAACGAACAGATCCCGCGCTGGGTGATCTACGGAATCCAGGCCTGGGGCGCCAACATGGACCACTGGGGCCAGAACGGCCTGCCCATGAACGAACGCTTCTTCACCGCCGGCGAGGACTTCAACACCTGGGCGATCCTGCTGGGCAATTAAGGAGCCGCACGCATGAGATGGGCGCGGTCTCGGCCAGCAAAGCGCGCGCCATCGCGGGCTGGGCGCGGCGAAGCGGCTCGAGTCCCCGGCCTCGATGTCCGGGGCGACCGGCTTCGGCGCTTCGATGACTTCGAGATCCTTGAGCATCGTCGCCACGTCCATGAACGAATGGACTTGGCCGCATTTGCCGACTAACCGGTTCCTTCCCATCATGCGGGCCATTTGACCGACCCTCGCGGGTCGGTCAGTTGAAGGCGAGTTCCAGCCCGGGCACGTCCCATTCGATTGTCGCAACCCGCCCGCTGCTGCCCATGGTGACATAGGCGGTCCGGCGCCCGGGGCCGCCAAAGGCAACGTTGGTCGTCAGGAAATCGGGGATCGTCACAATCTCAGGGACGCCCCCTTCGGGCGGGAAGATCAGGACCGCCCCCGTGCCCGGCGACGCACAGCAGATCCGCCCCGCGCTATCGACAGCCAGGCTGTCGAGATACATGCCCGGGCCGGCCCGCCCGACAATGAAACTGCCATTGGGCATATGCGAGGCGGACGAGTCGATCACGCCGGGTTCGGACAACCGGAAGCCGATCAGATGCCCTTCGAAGGTCAGTGCGACATAGAGCGTCTTGCCATCGGGTGAGAACCCGACGCCGTTGGGGCTGTCGAGAGGCGCCACAACCTCACGGATTTTCGACCCGTCGGCCTTGGCATAATATAACGCGCCGCGCATGCGGGCGCGGCCCCGGTCACGCCCGAAGTCGGTGAACCAGAAGCCGCCAGTTTCGTCGAAGACGATGTCGTTCGGCCCCCAGAAAGGCGTCGCCTCGCTGTATTCATATAGCGTTTCGAACGCGCCGGTGGCAAGGTCGACCACCTGGATCGAGCCCGGCGGCGTATCGAGCGGCGCTTCCAGCGGTACGACCCCGCCTTCGGGCAGGACCACATGCCGGAAGCCTCCGTTATTGCAAACGTAGCAGCGTCCGTCCGGCCCGATCGCGGCGCCATTTGGCCCGCCGCCGAGGTCGGCAACAGTAGATTTCGTTCCGTCTGGCGCGATGCGGGTCAGCCGGCCACCCAACACCTCCACCACCAGCAGGCTGCCATCGGGCATCGCGACCGGGCCTTCGGGCAGCCGCAGGCCGTCCGCGAGGTAATCCTGGATCCGCCCACTCATGCGCGTCATCCTCTTCCTTGACCTTCGGCATTGATATCCTTCTCCCCCTGCGCGGCTACCCGCCTTGGGATAGGTGAGCAGGCCGGCATCGCGAGGATTGGTCCGCGCAATCAGCCGCCGCACGGGTATCATATCCGCGAGCGGTGCTGTTTGATCGCTTCCACGAAACGATGGCGGCGGCGATCTGACCGATGTCGGCCGCTGGGCGGGACGCTGATATCGCCCCGCCCCGCGAGCGTCAGGCGTCAACCGCTCCCCATCGCTCCAGCGCGGCAATGATGGTCAGCATCTCGGGCTCAGCAGTGGCCGGCGCGCATCGCCAGCGGCCCGC
>JAJXVA010000206.1 GCA_021782435.1 Pseudomonadota bacterium | reverse complement strand
CCCCATCGCCGCGTCGCCGGCGGTCGATTTGAAGTCGTTCAGGGTCATGATGCCGTGGGCGCCCACGCTATACAGCAAGGCGGCCATCAGGCTCGGCCAGCTCGGGACGCCGTGGCACATGATGGCCGCCCCGGTTACCCAGGGCAGACCCTCGTAACAGGCGCCGCACGCCGCATTACCCCACCAGCCATTGCGCTTCAGCCGGATCGGCGGCGCGCTGTAGGCCCAAGCCAAACTCAACCCTACCGCAGCCGCGACCAGCACCACCCACCCGAGCCAGGCCGCTACCAGCAGCGAAACCAGCGTCCACACGATGGCAATCCCAAGTCCGGTGCGCCCGCGCAATCGCCCCGAGGGAATCGGGCGCGCCGGCTCATTCAAGGCGTCCACATGCCGGTCGAACCAGTCATTGACGGCCTGGCTGGTGCCACAGACCAAAGGTCCGGCCAGCGCGATGCCCAGCAGCGCCGCGCGCCAATGCCCACTCGGGCCGCCGCCGGCCACGATGCCGCAGCCGAACGCCCACATCGGCGCGAACCAGGTGATGGGCTTCAGCAGTTCCAGCGCCGCCGACGCCACCACCCCGAAGGCCGGCTTCCCCGGCAGGCTGCCCGCATAGCTCATGGTCCGCTATCCCGGCACATCGGCCAAATCGCCGAGTCCGTAACGGTGCAGCTTGACGTAAAGACTCTGCCGGCTGAGGCCCAGCATCTCCGCGGCCGAGGCGCGATTGTCGTGCGTCATCTCCAGCGCGGTCTCGATGCACAGGCGCTCGATCATGTCGGTTGCTTCCCGGACCAGGTCCTTGAGCGGCACCCGCCCGATCAGCTCGGTGAGTTGGTCCGCCGATCGCGGCAGATCCCGTCCCGGCCGGATCTCGGCCACCCGGCGTTCGATATCCCGAATAGCAAAGCCAAACGCCGCGCCATCCGCGGTGACCGGCAGACTGACCGCGGAAACCTCGATCGCAGTGGAAATTCCAGACTGCCCGGCCAGGTTGGAATTGAACAGGCGCACGCTGCCACGTTGCCGCAAATTGGCCAGCAGCACGCCCAGATCCGTGCTGCCGCGCCCCAGCCACCTGTCCAGCGGCTGGCCAATCAGGTCGCGCGGGCGCGTGATGTCGACCAGCGTCTGGAACGCGGCGTTGGCGGACATGATGCGCCCGTCCTCATCGGTAACCACGTAGGCGTCAGGCGCCTGGTCGATCAGTCGTAGCAAGGCGGGTTGTTCGGCGCCCCCGAGATGCGCGCTGCCGGTTTCGCGCTCTGGGCGCAGCCGGACCAACAGCAGGGCGGCACCATCATCATGAAACAGGGTCGCGGTCAGGGTGACCGCGGCGCCTTCGAGCAGCGAAACCAGGGGCGCATCGTGCGGCGCCGCGTTTCGGGTGGCCATCAGCACGGCGTTGAT
The DNA here is from genome assembly GCA_021782435.1 of Pseudomonadota bacterium. Classification (GTDB taxonomy): domain Bacteria; phylum Pseudomonadota; class Alphaproteobacteria; order Acetobacterales; family Acetobacteraceae; genus JAJXVA01. The sequence goes on along the minus strand of JAJXVA010000206.1, from coordinate 2,462 downwards.
GCGCGGATGGTCGGCGGCGGTGAACAAATCGATCAGTGCGACCCCCGCCAAGGCTTCCGCCGGCGAATCGACCAGAGCACTGAGCGCGGCGTTTCCCTCCAGCACCCGCCCGGTCGCTGCGTTCACCACCAGCAACGGGTCGGGCGAGGTCTGCAACATCAACCTGTAGCGTAGCTCCAACTGGCGGATGCGGCCATGGTCGCGCTCCAGCTTGTGCTGGGCGTCGATCAGGCGCTGCTGGAGCAGCGATAGCGGCCGCAAATCGCGCCCGAACAAAAGCAGCCGGCCATTGGCATCCAGGCTGCTCGCTGCATAAAGCAATGGCAGGTCGGCGCCGTCGCGACCGGGATGGTTGAAATGGTGCCAGGCGCCGGTGCGGCCTGCCGTGGCGTCGGAAAGAAATAGCGTCGCCTTGGCGCGGCTGCCTTGATGCAGCAACTGCACCCAGTTCTGTCCGATCCAGCTCTCCGGTTGCCCGAGTTTCTGCGCCAACTCGCGATTCGGCACGCAAATGTCGCGGATGACCGCGCCCTCGTCCAGGACCACCGCCAGATCTGAAGATTCGGCAACCAGGTTGGCGACGGTTTCGGCATCAAGCGCGGCAAAACAATCTTGGGCAAAGCGAAAATTCGTCACAGAAGGGAAAGTCCTTGCTCGAAATGTCGGTGCACGCCCGGCAATAGTCCGGTTGCGTGTTTCGTTCCTCGGAGGGCGCGGTACGTCGGCCTTCCTGGCGCCAAGATGGTCGGGGGCGTTACCCGCGCGCTGGCCGCTGCGCAACGAACGGGTCACACCAACCTCCGGCATGAACCGCCACCAGGGCAAATACCCTGGCGTAAATCAGGCTCGGGCCAGGTGCCCGCACACATCACACCGGCTCCCTCAGTCCTGCGGCGGCATCAGCGCCAGAAGGCGCCCGGCTTGAAGGCGTGCGGATCGCAAATCGGCTGCCGCGGCATCGGCACCCAGGCGTACCAGGCGGTCCGGCCGCGCAGCCAGGGCCGCGCTCATGATGAGCACTTTGAGGTCGGGGTTGCCGCAGCGCCGCCGACACTGCCGAACCAGACCGGCGAGCGACTCGACTGACGTCTTCTCGCTGGCCAGAACCAGCAAGGCATGGGTTTCTGCGGCCATCAGGTCCGGCAAGGCCGAAAGCGTTGCTTCACCGATCGTCGCCACCCCCCAGCCATCCCGATCCAGCATCTCCCCCGCAATTTGAAGGCGAAGCCGGAATAAGGCTGGCTCCCCAGTGGCCAACAGCGCCCGCCGCTCATGCCGGGGCGGCGGAGGACTATTGGCCGTGCGTAAAGCCAGCCGCTCCACCAGTTCCTGCAAGCGCCAAAGCGCCAGCGTCACATCGGCATGGTCGCCGCTATCCGCGAGGCTGGCCTCGTGCAGGCGGGTTTCGATGGCCGGGACCACGTCAACCAGCAACTCGTCTATGCCGCACCCCGACTCGATCAACCACTCGATAGACCGATCGACTTCGCTCTGGCTGTCGTGGCGCAGAATGCGCATCAGCGTCCTTACAGGATCGGCATCGTCACTCGCACCCTCGGGGCTCTGGAACCGTCCAGGGGGTGCCTGATCTGGGTGTGCGAGGCACAGGCGTGAAATCACACTGCGCCGCAAAACCTCCTCGAGTATGCCACGCCTATGGGCGGCCGCGCCATCCGGCATCGGGGTTTCCCGAACCGCCAGGGCGCCGGCTTGGCGTCGCGTCAGTCTCGTCACGTCAGCCATGGCATCCTCCTGCCGGACCAATTCCAGACCCAGACATGACAACTGTCAAGCTGGATTTACGTCTAGTCTGCTTGACAGTCAGGCGGGGCGAGACGTAGCGTTGTCTCATGCCGGAGAGACCAGGCATCGGCAGGTCTCAAGGGAGTTAAAATGGGCAGACTGCACGGCCATTCTTGTATCGGCTGGTTAAGCCGCCCTCTCTCGGCCGGCCCGGCGTCCACGACGCAAGGTCAACAGGCGTTACGGGAGGCCGCCAATTCGCGGCTGTCAAGGCAATGATGCAGCGAACGACGTTTTTTGGCTGGATGGACGCTCTCGATGCCTGTCCCTGGGACGCCAGCATCGGGCGCAGCCTGCTGCCGGGCGCCGACTCGCATGGCGCCGATCGGGGTGGGCTTTCTGCTGCGTTGCAACATGCGACGCCTCGCCCGCCGCTTTATTCTCCCGAGCAAAGAAGACGGCGTGACGCTTCACCTTGGACCCTGGTGCAGGGCATTCTCGCGCCCCTGCAATTCCTCGTGTTCCTCGTTAGTCTTGCCCTTGTATTACGCTTCGTCTTCACGGGCGCCGGGCTGCAGGCGGCCACCGTCTCGGTCGTCGTCAAAACTCTGGTCCTCTACACCATCATGGTCACCGGGGCGATCTGGGAACATGAGGTTTTCGGGCGGTATCTGTTCGCGCCTGCGTTTTTCTTTGAAGAATTGTTCAGCATTCTAGTG
>JAJXVA010000205.1 GCA_021782435.1 Pseudomonadota bacterium | reverse complement strand
GCTCGTCGGCAGTTGGCGGCTTTGCCGTTACGCGATTCTACAGCCGTCCTACCGGTTTCAATACACGCATTTCACCGCCACCAGCCGCGACGATTTGCTTCATTCCTTCGGCCTGACGCTCTACTGTCCGGTCACGGACAACCTCACGCTGCGCGGCTACGTCAGCTATGACAACCTGGCGACCGATGGGGTGAATGACGGGGCGGTGCATGTGGATTTTCCCGCATCCAGCCCCTACGCGATTGGCTGCGGCGGCACCAATCTGACCGCCTCGGGTGATGGGATCGTGGCCGAGGTCGTGTGGAATGATGGCACCAGCGGCACCGGCGGCGGTATTTCCGCGCTGAGCCCGGCGCCGCATTTTCAGGCCGGCGTGATGCTGCCGCCCAATGCCAGCACCGGCGGCAGCGGACGTGGCGTGCCCGATGTGTGTGGCAACGCGGCCCCGGGCACGGGGTATGCGGTTGTGGTGAACGGCACCACCCAGGTGGTGGGCGGTACCAGCGCGGTGGCGCCGCTCTGGGCCGGGTTGGTGGCCCGCATCAATGCCGCCAGCGGCAAGCCGGCCGGGTTTTTTCTGCCGGCGCTGTATGCCGCGGCCAACCGGCTGAACGATATCACGGAGGGTAATAACATTCCGGCCGGCACCTCGCTTGGCTACCGTGCCGGCCCCGGTTGGGATGCGTGCACCGGTCTTGGCTCGCCCAATGGTGGCGGGCTCGCGGCGCTGTTCGGGCTGGCGGTGAGTTGAGGGCTGGCGGAGGGGAAGACGATTGGTTCGGGTCGCGAGCCAGACACAATCCGGGAAACGTCGATGGTTGGTTCCTGACCGCCGTTCGGGCTTTCCCCGGGGTTCAGCGGGGCGCGACTTTTTTTGCGAAAACACCGCGCCTTTCTCTTTTACCTCGGGCGGCTTGGCGTAACATCCGGGCCATGATCAGACCCCGGATTCTGCGCGCGGCGTTTTGGGTGGTGGTGGTGCTGTTGCTGGCGGCGCCGGCAATGGCGCGGCCGGTTGTGGGTGGCGGGCTCGGCAGCCGTGGCAGCCACAGCCTGTATGCACCACCACCGACCCCGATTACCCCGAATAGCGCCGCGCCGTTGAACGGAGGTTATGCGCCGGGCATGCGCTACCACCATGGGCTGGGCATGGGTCTGTTTGGTGGCATGATGGGGTTCGGGCTCGGCCGGGCGTTATTTTTTCCGCATCGCGGCTTCGGGTTCGGCGGCGGCGGCCTGTTATGGCTGCTGATCAAGCTGGTTTTGCTGTTTTTTCTGGTGCGATGGCTGTTGCGGCTGGTGTTTCGCCGCAGCTTTGGCCCGGGCGTGGCGATGACGACCCCGATGGGGGTACCGGCGATGGAGACGGCCCTGCCGATGACAGGCCCGGCGCTCGCCGGCCAGGCCGCCGGGCCCGTTCTGACCCAGGCCGATTATCAGGCGTTCGAGATCCTGTTGGGCAATATCGAAGCGGCCTGGAGCAACAACGACATCGCGGCGCTGCGCCAGTTCGCGACCGAGGCAATGGCGCGGGCCTTTGCCGAGCAATTGGCGGGCAATGCGCGCCAGGGTCTGCGCAATATCGTCAGCGATGTGCGGCTGGAGCAGGGGGATGTGGCCGAAACCTGGCATGAGGGCGGGTTTGATTACGCAACCATCGCGATGCGCTACGTGATGCAGGATGCGACCTATGACGCGGCCGGCCATGTGGTGGCCGGAAATGCGATGATGCCGGTGCGAGCCGCGGAATACTGGACCTTCGTGCGCGCGCCGGGCGCGCCGTGGTTGCTTTCGGCCATTCAACCGGCAAGCTGAGGCGACAGAATGCCCCGGGGCGCTCCGGGGCTTGGGCGGGCGCGTCTGGCAATCGGCGCCGGCGCCCTACATATCGAAGCCGGGCTCACTGAAACGGTTTGGGGCGCATGAACGCACAGCAATTCGCATCTGATAATTACGCGGGCATCTGCCCCGAGGCGATGACAGCGATGGCCGAGGCCAATGCCGGCAGCGCCAGCGGCTATGGCGATGATGCCTGGACGCGCCGCGCGACCGATGCGGTGCGCGCGGTGTTCGACACCGAATGCGAGGTTTTTCTGGTGTTCAATGGCACTGCGGCGAACGCGCTGGCCTTGGCCGCGTGCTGTCAGAGCTACCACGCGGTGATTTGCGCCGAGCGCGCGCATGTGGATGTGGACGAGGCCTCGGCGCCGGAGTTTTTCTCGGGCGGGGCGAAGCTGCTGGTGGCGCGCGGCGCGGATGGAAAACTGACCGCGAGCGATGTGATCAGCATGGCCTCGGCGCGCAGTGATGTGCATTTTGCCAAGCCGCGGGCGGTGACGATCAGCCAGACGACCGAGAACGGGCTGGTTTACGCGCCCGACACGGTGGCCGAAATCGGCGCTGCCTGCCGGGCGCGGGGGCTCTATTTGCACATGGATGGCGCGCGCTTTGCCAATGCGGTTGCGGCGCTGGATTGCCACCCGGCGGATGTCACCTGGAAAGCCGGCGTCGATGTGTTGAGTTTCGGCGGCACCAAGAATGGGATGGCGATGAGTGAGGCGGTGGTGTTTTTCAACCGCGCGCTGGCGGAGGATTTTGCCTGGCGGCGCAAGCAGGCCGGACAACTGGCCAGCAAGATGCGCTTTATGGCGGCACCTTGGGCGGCGATGTTGCCATCGGGCGGGTGGCTGGCGAATGCCCGCCACGCCAACGCCGGCGCCCGTCGGTTCGCGGCCGCGGTGGCGCGGATAGAGCCGCGTTGGCTGCGCTACCCGAACGAGGCCAATGGTGTTTTTCTTGGCCTTCCGGAGGCGGTCGCGGCCGGGCTACGCGCGCGCGGCTGGGTGTTTTACACCTTTGCCGGCAATGTCTCGCGCTTCATGTTCGGCTGGGACGCCGAGGCGGCGCGGATCGACGCGCTGGCCGCGGACCTAGCCGAATTGTACGCCGCCACCGCCCACGCCGCCTGAACCGTCATGGATTTGCTGCGGAAGCTGGAAATACTGGCGGATGCGGCGAAATACGATGCGTCCTGTGCGTCCTCGGGGACGGAGCGGCGGCATTCGGCCGGCAAGGCCACGGGGATCGGGTCGACCGACGGCATGGGCATCTGTCACGCCTATGCCCCGGACGGACGCTGCATCAGCCTGCTGAAGATATTACTCACCAATGCGTGTGTGTTCGACTGCGCGTATTGCATCAACCGCCGCTCGAGCAATGTGGCGCGGGCGCGGTTCACGGTGGACGAGGTGGTAGGGCTGACGCTCGGCCTGTACAAGCGCAACTGTATCGAGGGTCTGTTCCTGAGTTCGGGCATCATCCGTGACTCCAATTACACCATGGAGCAGGTGGTGGCGGTGGCGCGGCGCCTGCGCGAGGAGGAGGAGTTCCGGGGCTATATTCATCTGAAAACCATACCCGACGCCGACCCCTGGCTGCTGGAACAGGCGGGGCTTTACGCCGACCGGCTGAGCATCAATGTAGAATTACCGACCGAGGACGCGCTTGCCCGGTTGGCGCCCGAGAAAAACGCCGGAGGTATCCGCCGGAGCATGGGGCGGATGCGGCTCGCGATGGAGACCGCGCGGGAAAACCGGCAGGCGCGGTTTGCCCCGGCCGGGCAGAGCACGCAGATGATCATTGGCGCCGATGCGTCCGATGACCGTCGCATACTCGGCGTGGCGCATGGGCTTTACGGCAGTTATAACCTCCGCCGGGTATATTATTCGGCGTTCAGTCCGATTCCGGATGCCGCCGCCGCCCTGCCGCTGCGGCCGCCGCCGCTGCTGCGCGAGCACCGGCTGTACCAGGCTGATTGGCTGCTGCGGTTTTATGGCTTCGGCCTCGATGAGATCGTGACCGAGCCAACCAGTTTCCTGTCCCGCAA
>JAJXVA010000204.1 GCA_021782435.1 Pseudomonadota bacterium | reverse complement strand
CGTAGATCGCCGCGGCGGTTTCATCGTTCATCAGATCGACCCGCGTCTCGGTCGTCCAGACGACCTTTTTGTGCAACCCCTTCTCGACCATCGCGTCGCGAAACGCCACCGCTTCGCGCGTGTTGACCTTGCGGAGCGCATCGGCGGATGCCTCGCGGAGCTCGGGATCTTCGTTCGTAGCGAACGGCTTCGCGCTCTCGGTCACCTGAAACGCGGCGCCATAGGCATTGGTATTGGTCGTGTTCGTATCCAGCTCGCTGTAACCCTGCGGGTTCGGCCCAAACAGCGCGGGAATATACCCCCCGCCCCTCGTCGTGCTCGGCACCCCCGGCGCCTGGCACATCAGCCCGGTGCCGTTGTCGCACGGGAAGTCGTTGGCGGTGTTGCCGTTCGCGATCTTCTCGAGAAAGTAATTGTAATAGGCCTGGCCTTGAACCGAAAGCGTGTCCGAAAACTTGTAGCTGCCGCGCAGCGTTCCCTGAATATACCGGTTCGCGTCCGCGTTCGGGCTGGTGAACACCGCCGCCGGGTCCGCGGCAATCAGCTGCACCGGTGCCGTCGCCGGCTCGTTGATGTTCGAATTCGCCATGTCCAGGGTCGCATGCACCTCCCAGCGCTCGCTCCGCACCCCGTAATCGCCGTAAAAATTCTGGATATCGGTCGATTGGCCATTCCGCCAGCCGCCCTGGTGCTGCACGCTGCCGGCCACGTAAAGCGCCTGGTCGCCCCATTTCCACCCGTACTGCGCGTTGAAATTCACCGTGCCAAAAGAACCGCCCGACAAATCCGCTTCCCCACCCTGGTAGGAAAAACCGTCCTTCATCGTCGCGGCAAAGGCACCCCCCAGCGCGTTCAACCCGAAAACCGGGTTTGATCCCTCAACCGTGAAATTCCGTATCGCCACATCCGGCAGCAAATCCCAGTTCACCGTGTCACCGAACGGCTGGTTGAACCGCACCCCGTTCACATAAACCGCCACCCCCTGCGGCGTGCCCTGCAACGGCGACACCTCGAACCCGTCATAGAACAGCGATGGCTGGTACGGGTTGCCCGAGGCGCTGTCGAGGTTCACCCCGGCCGTGAATGTCGACAGCGCGTTCAGCACATCCGCGTTGCCATTCACCGCGATCTCGGCCGGTGTCAGCACCTGCACCGATTGCGGCACCAGGTTGCGGTCGATCCCGGTCCCCGGCATGGGCGATATGCCCACCACCGTCACCTGCTCGGGCTGGTTCGCGCCGCTCACCGCCGCCTGGCCAGCCGCGCTCTGACTAGCCGCGCTTTGGCCAGCCGCGCCCTGACTAGCCGCGCTTTGGCCGAAAGCCACTCCCGGCAGCAGCGAGGCCGCCGCCAGCAAGCCCATCCGGAACCGTGCGTGTGTCATGGTGTGGCTTATGCCGCGTGGCGGCCGCACCGCCTACGTCAAGCCTTCCCGAACTTCCCGGGAAATCTTCCCGAGCCCTGTCTCAATTCCGCGCGTCCCTGGGCGCCGTCAGCCCCTGAATGAACAACAGCGCCCGCAAATCCCCGTGGTCGATCCGCGCCCGCGCCGCCGCCGCCGCCACTGGCTTCGCCCGAAACGCCACCCCCATCCCCGCCGCCGCCAGCATCGCCAGATCGTTCGCCCCGTCTCCCACCGCCATCGTCGCGTCGGCGCCAAGGCCCAGCCGCGAAGCCAGGTCCAGCAGCGCCCGCCGCTTGCCCTCGGCATCGAAAATCGGCTCGGCCACGCGCCCGCTCAGCCGCCCGTCCACAATCTCCAGCCGGTTGCCAAACTGCGCCGCCGCCCCCAGCCGCGCCGCCAGGCGCTCGGTAAACCAGGTGAACCCGCCGGAAACGATCGCGCACACGCCACCCTGCGCCCGCATCCCCGCAAACAGCGCCTGTGCCCCGGGCATAAGGCGCGTCGCCGCCCAGGTGCGGGCCAGCGCCGCTTCCTCCAGCCCCGCCAGCATCGCCACCCGCAGCCGCAGGGCTTGCGCGAAATCCATCGTGCCGGCCATGCTGCGCTCGGTTATCGCGGCAATCTCGGCCTTGCGGCCCGCCTCCGCCGCCAATTCATCCAGTGTCTCGGTGGTCACCAGCGTGCTGTCCATATCGGCAAGCAGCAGTTTCTTCGCCCGCCCGGCCAGGGGCTGGCTCACCGCGTCCATCGCATCCCCCGCCAGCGCCTGCGCCAGCGCCTCGGCGCTGGGCGGTCGCTCCAGCCCGAGATCCGCGGCCTCCTCCACCGCCAGCCACCGCCAGCCCTCGGCACCCAAGGCGGCGGCCATCCGCCGCACCCGCGCCTCGGTCAATCCTTTCGCCGGTGGCGCAATCAGGGTCACAACATGCATGCCAGCGGCCGGTTAGCTTACCTTATATGACACCGGCAACCACCTCATCGCACATGCCTCCCCTCCCGCCACGCCGCGTTCTCATCGTCGCCGGCCCCACCGCCAGCGGCAAATCCGCCCTCGCCCTCGCCCTCGCCCAGCGCCTCGGCGGCACCATCGTCAATGCCGACGCCATGCAGTGCTATGCCAATCTGCGCGTCCTCACCGCCCGCCCCACCCCGGCCGACGAAGCCGCCATCCCCCACCGTCTCTACGGCGTTACCGAGGCCGCCTTCCCCGTCACCGCCGCCTGGTGGCGCGAGGCCGCCCTCGCCCAGCTCGCCGCCATCCCCGGCCCGGTCCTCTTCTGCGGCGGCAGTTTTCTCTACCTGCAAACCCTGCGCGCCGGGCTCGCCGCCATCCCCGACCCCGGCGAGGCCGCCCGCGCCCAGGCCCGCGCCCTGCTCGCCGCCATCGGCCCGGAAGCACTCCACGCCCGTCTTGCCGCGCTCGATCCCGCCACCGCCGCCACCATCCGCCCCACCGACAGTCAGCGCATCGCCCGCGCCCATGAAGTCCTTCTCGGCACCGGCCGCGGCCTCGCCGCCTGGCACGCCAGCCAAACCCCACCCCCCCCGGTCATCCAGCCGGTCGTCATCCAACTCATGCCCGAGCGCGCCAGCCTCCGCGCCGCCATCGCCGCCCGCTTCGCCGCCATGCTCGACGCCGGCGCGCTCGACGAAGCCCGCGCCCTGCTCGCCCTGAACCTGCCGCGCGACGCTCCCTTGCTCCGCGCCCATGGCGTGCCGGAACTCGGCGCGTTCCTCCGCCACGAAATCACCCTGACCGAGGCCACACGCCGCGCCACCCTCGCCATCGGCCAGTACACCAAACGCCAGGCCACCTGGCTACGCCACCGCCCTCTGGCCGACCCCGCCCACACCATTATGATTCCTGCACGATACACAAGTGATGCGCAACTTTCGTGCGTAAACATAGCTGACATGACACGTTTTCTGTCCGAGGCCGATTGACGCCCCCCCCTCGCGCTTGTTAGCGCTTGGCCCATCGGCAAACCTTCAGGCCAGCATGACGCATATCGCTCCCACCACCCCCAGCCAGGCCGCCCCGCAAACCGGCGCCCAGGTGCTGCTGCGCGCCTTGGTCGCGCAGGGGGTCGACGTCATGTTCGGCTATCCCGGTGGCGCCGTGCTGCCCATCTACGACGCGCTTCACCAGCAATCCGAAATCCGCCACATCCTCGTCCGGCACGAACAGGCGGCCGTCCACGCGGCCGAAGGCTATGCCCGCGCCACCGGCCGCGTCGGTGTCGTCCTCGTCACCTCCGGCCCCGGCGCCACCAACGCCGTCACCGGCCTCGTCGATGCCCTCATGGACAGCATCCCCATCGTCTGCCTCACCGGCCAGGTGCCCACCCACCTGATCGGCAACGACGCCTTCCAGGAAGCCGATACGGTCGGCATCACCCGCCCCGCCACCAAGCACAACTACCTGGTCAAACGCCCCGAGGATCTCGCCCGCATCGTCCACGAGGCGTTCTATGTCGCCCGCTCCGGCCGT
>JAJXVA010000203.1 GCA_021782435.1 Pseudomonadota bacterium | reverse complement strand
CCGGATGCCGCCGCCGCCCTGCCGCTGCGGCCGCCGCCGCTGCTGCGCGAGCACCGGCTGTACCAGGCTGATTGGCTGCTGCGGTTTTATGGCTTCGGCCTCGATGAGATCGTGACCGAGCCAACCGGTATGCTGTCCCTGAACCATGATCCGAAGCTGGCCTATGCCTATGCCCACCCCGAGGCATTCCCGGTGGATATCAATTCCGCAGATCGGGAGTGGTTGCTGCGGGTGCCAGGGCTTGGCGTCAAATCGGCCGCGCGGGTACTGGCGGCGCGCCGCCACCGCCGCCTGCGGCTCGAGGATCTGGCGCGGCTGCGGCTGCCGGTGGGAAAGCTGGCGCCGTTCATCATCACCGCTGACCATTTTCCGCGCCGCGAGGCAGCCTCACGCGCGCCGGCGCGGCCGGTGCAGCCCGACCTGTTCGAATGACCACGGTCCGGCTGGGTTTCGCGGCGGATTGGGCGGGGTTCCGCGCCGCCGCCCGGAACCTGGCGGCGGCCGGGGCACGACCCGAAACCATTACCTGGTTGGTTGGGGAGGAGGCGAATCTTTTCGCCGACGACACCCCGCCACCACCGAGCGAGGCCAGCTTCACGGTGCCACGGCGCTATGTCGATTTGGCCGAGACCGTGATCATGGCCCGTGACCCGGAGCGCTTCGCGCTGCTGTATGGGCTGCTCTATAGAATTCGCCATGGCGAGAGTGGATTGCTTCAGGACGCGGCCGACCCCGCGGTGCACCGGGCGATGATGCTGGCCCACGCGGTACGACGCGATATTCACAAAATGCGGGCTTTCGTGCGCTTTCGGGAAGTGAGCGACGATGGTGGCACCCGTCATGTCGCCTGGTTCGAGCCGGATCACCATATCGTGGAGGCGAATGCGCCGTTTTTCGTGCGGCGTTTCGCGACCCTGGCGTGGTCGATACTGACACCTGAACGATCCGTCCATTGGGATGCCGAACGGCTCCGGCTCGGCCCCGGCGCCAGCCGCGCCGACCTGCCCGAGGATGACCGTTTCGCGGAATGCTGGCAGGTTTATTACCGCGCCATCTTCAACCCGGCGCGGTTGAAGATTTCCGCGATGCTTTCAGAGATGCCTCGAAAATACTGGAAAAATTTACCCGAGGCGCGGGACATTCCCGCACTGATTGCCGCCGCCGGCGCCCGCACGGAGGGAATGCTGGCCGCACCCGCGACGACGCCGCGCCTTGCGCGCATACGCGCCCCGGCCGCGGACGATGCGCAAGCGACCCCTTGGGCGATATTGAAGAACCAGGCGCAGGTCTGCCGGAATTGCCCGCTTTGGGAACACGCGACCCAGACCGTGTTCGGCGAGGGCGAAATTGGCGCGGCCATAATGCTGGTGGGCGAACAACCAGGCGACCAGGAGGACCTGGCCGGCCGCCCCTTCATCGGCCCGGCGGGCCAGGTGCTGGACCACGCGCTGCGGGCCGCCGGACTGGAGCGATCAGCGCTTTACATCACCAACGCGGTCAAGCATTTCAAGTTCGAACCCCGCGGCAGGCGGCGTATTCACCAGAAGCCGAACGATGCCGAAATCGAGGTTTGCCGCTTCTGGCTGGATCAGGAGCGGGAATTGATCGAGCCGCGGCTGACCGTGGCTTTGGGTGCGACCGCTGGACGTGCTCTGCTCGGCCGCGCGGTCACCATTTCCCGCGAACGCGGCCGGTTGATCGATCTGCCGGGTGGGGCCAGGGCGCTGATCACCGTCCATCCGTCCTATTTGCTGCGCCTGTCGGACGCGGCGGCGAAGCGCCGGGAATATGCCGCCTTCGTGCGGGATTTGAGGCTGGCGGCCGAAATGGCGGCAACGGGGATGGGATTGCAACACTCCGAACCGTGACCTCGGACGGGAAGGCGAACCCCGACTTGTCGCGGAAACGGCGAAGCGCTTCCGACTTTTTTCGCATCGCGCGGACGGGAGCCCCCGGGGCGGAAACAGGGCGTTTTACGCGACCATAGGAAATACCCGGATCATTGGCCCTCACGGCGCCAGGCGATCAGCAGCAGCAGCAGCAGCAGGGGCAATGTGACATAGGCCGGCAACAAAGGCGTGGTGCTGAGGCCGGTGAGCGCGAGGGCGCGGCCGCGGCGCAGGTTCAGGCGGGAAAGTCGGGGCGGCCCGTCGGGTTGCAGCCAATGGATGCTGCTGGCGAGTTTGCGCAGTCTGGTCGCGGTGGCGCGCAGATCGGCGTATTCCACCGGGTCGGGTGGGGATACCGCGGCGAAGGCGCGCTGACGGCCACTGGCCAATTGCCAAAGCCCTGGCGTGGGGGCGGCGAAACCCGCGATTTCCCGCCCATCCTGGGTGGTTTGCCAGGGAACCTGCGAGGTTTTGCCATCCGGCGCGGTCACGGTGAGGCGTGATCCTGGGGGCAGGGCGTGCAGGCCGTGACGTTCGGCCGTGACGTGACCGTTGGCGGAGCGGGCGACCAGTGCGTTTTCGTCCAGTTCGGGCTGCTTCATCAGCCAGTGCGCGACCCGGCGCAGCAGTTCCGCCTGGGGACCGCCGCCCTGGTGGCCGCGGGCCCAGAGCCAGATCTGGTCGGACAGCAGCAAGGCGACGCGACCATGGTCGACCCGGTTGAGAACCAGCAGTGGCGGGCCGTTTTTTCCGGCATCCATCAGCACCTCGCCCTCAGTGGGACCGACGGCGAGATGGCGGTACCATTCGCCCCAATGCGGGGTGCCGGGATCATCGCCGGGTAAATTCTCGGTTACCGGATGGCGCTTGCCGAGCGCGGTGACGAAGGCGCGGAACGGACCGTTAACCACCGCGTCGGCGGCGGCGGGCAGTGCCGGCAGAATGGCGCCGATCGGGCTCGCCGCGACCGAGCCGCGATCCGCGAATTCCGGGCCGGCGGAGACGAGAAGCGCGCCGCCCTGGCGGACATAGGTGACGATATTGTCGATGTAGCTCGGTGGCAGCAGGTTGGCCTCGCTGAAGCGGTCGAGGATGATGAGGTCGAATTTCTGGATTTTTTCGACAAATAATTCCCGAATGGGAAAAGCAATGAGCGCCAACTGGTCGAGCGGCGTGAAGTCGTCCTTGCCGGGCGGGCGCAGAATGGTGAAGTGGACCAGATCAACCGCGGGATCGGATTTCAGCAGCCGGCGCCAGGTGCGTTCGCCTTGGTTGGGTTCCCCGGAAATCAGCAGCACGCGCAGCCGGTCGCGCACGCCATTGATGCGGACCGCGACCTGGTTGTTGAGAACGGACGCCTCGTGCGGGAGGGGGGCGACCTGGAGGTCGATGACGCTGGGACCGGCGTGGTCCAGCTTGACCCTGAGCGAGGCCGGCTGGCCAGTGGTGACGGTGAGGTGCGCGAGGCTGAGGCCGTTGCGGGTGGCGGTGACGATGGCGGGTCTGCCCTGGGCGGTGCCCAGATCCTGGACCACGAAGCGCAGCATCACCGACTGGCCGACGATGCCATACCCCGGCGCATCGAGCAGGGTGAGGCGGCGGTCGGTTTGTTCGCCCCGCGCGGGGAGGAGAACATCGAGCGGAAGCGGAAAATGCTTTGGCACGTCGGCGATGCCGCCATCCGTGATGGCGATGACACCGGCGCGTTGCGCGGGGGGAATATCGGCCAGGGCCCGGTCGAGCGCCGAGAACATATGGGTGCCACTGCCGTCATTGCTGAACGTGACGCGGCGCAGTTGCAGGAAGTGGGCGCCGCTCGCGTCACGTTCCAGCGCATCGGCGGCGGTGGCGGCGAGAGCGGCGCGGTTGCCGATCTGCATCGAGGCGGATTGGTCCACGGCCAGCAGCGCGATGCGGGGCAGGGCGGTGCCGGAGCGGATGATGCGCTGCGGCCCGGCCAGAAACAGCAGCCCGACGGCGAAGGCGGCCAGCCGCCAGACCCCGCCACGGGTTCTGCGCGCCAAGGGGAGCAGGCAGGCGG
>JAJXVA010000202.1 GCA_021782435.1 Pseudomonadota bacterium | reverse complement strand
ACCGGAAGTTCGTATGCCTGGACCGATGGCGCCTGGGTGCTGCGCGCGGGCCATGGCACGGAATGGCAGGACGGGTATTGGAACCGGGTCGGCGGCAAATGGACCTGGGTGGGACCGCACTGGATGTAACGGCGGCGATACCCCGACCCTGGGGATATCCGGCGGCGCGGCGCATGGGAATTTCCCTTTTGTGCTGCGCCGCAGCAGAGTGACGTGTCGCGACGTTGAAATTTTGGTATCGCGTTTCCGGGAAATTTTGGTGTCGCGTTTCCCGCTATTGCGCGGGCATGGCAAATTCGTTAAGGTTTGGTCACTTTCGAACAGATAGTGTCAACAAGGGAATTTTTCATGCGCCAAATGCTGATGACGGCGGGTCTCATCCTGGCCGCTTCCCCTGCCTTCGCGGCGGGTACGACCATCATCTACAAGAACTTCAACAATACCTCGGCCTTCACCTTCGCCGGAACCGCGGTCACGGCCCAGGAGCACGGACAAGGCGTGTTGCGGGTTTCGCAGGACGCGGAATCCCAGTCGGGCGCGGTATATCTGACCACGCCGATCAAGCTGCCGGCGAGCGGCGATTTCGAGACGGCGTTCAAGTTCGTCATTCATGGCACGGCGACGACCAATCCGTGGGCGGACGGGCTGACCTTCGTGCTGGCGAAATCTCCGGTGGGTCTGGGCAGCACGGCCAATTCGGGCAGCGATCTGGGCTATGCCGGCGTCACCAACAGCATGGCGGTCGAGTATGATATTTACTACAACAGCACGTTCGATGGCGGGCCGAACGAGGTGGCGGTCGACACCAATGGCAGCGTGGATGTGCAGGCGAACCCGATAAATTCCTGGGGGCAGCCCTACGCGCAAGGGACGGCCTGCGAGGTGAATGGCCAGCAGCCGGCGAACTGCCTGGCCGATGGGCAGATATGGACGACGACGATCAAATATATCGGGGGTTACCTGTATATCACGGCGCAGGACGGTAAAAACCCGGCCTATCCGGTGGTGCAGCATTACGCGGTGAACCTGCCGCAATTGCTCGGCGGTAACACGGCCTATGTCGGGTTTACCGGCGGCGCCGGGCTTTACCACGCCGCGATCGACATTCTCGGCTGGGAAATGAAATACTGATCGGAAAATACTGATCGGCTGGCAAATCGACTGACGGCAAGGGCCGCGTGGTGACACGCGGCCCTTTTGCGTGGGGGGAGTGGTCGGAGCGGCGGGATTCGAACCCACGACCCCCAGTCCCCCAGACTGATGCGCTACCAGGCTGCGCTACGCTCCGACCCGGGCGGAATAGCAGCGGTTGCGGGTTCTGGCCAGAGGGGTCCCTGAGGAGTTCCAGAGGGGTCCCGGAGGGGTCCCGGAGGGATCAACGCGCACAGCGACGGGGCTGGCGGGATACGCCTGCAACGCTGCAAGAGAAATCAGCAAATTGAGGCCGCTGCCTTGGGGTCTTTCCGTTGACGCTGAGGTTCACCCTGCCTAGCGTTGCGCCATGCAAACGGTGACGCGCGCGTATTTGACCGAGATAATCTACGCCCAGGTGGGCCTCTCCCGCAACGAATCGGCCGAGTTGCTCGAGAGCGTGCTGGCGCGCATGAGCCAGTGCCTGGCTCAGGGAGAAACCGTTAAAATCAGTGGATTCGGGACATTTTCTGTGCGCCAGAAGGGGCGCCGGATCGGACGCAACCCGAAGACCGGGATCGAGGTGCCGATATTGCCGCGCCGGGTTACGGTGTTCCGGCCGAGCCATGTGTTGCGCGCGCGGATCAATGGCGATGTGCCGTCCGATCATGACGAGGCCTGACCCCGATGTCTCCCCGGCCGCCCATGTCGGCGGATGACCTGCCCGATGCCGGTGACGCCCGGCCGCGGCCGCGCAAGGCACCGAGCGCGTTCCGCACCATCAGCGAGGTGGCGGATGAGCTGCATATTCCGCAGCATGTGCTGCGTTTCTGGGAGACCAAGTTTCCGCTGGTGAAGCCGCTGAAGCGTGGCGGCGGGCGCCGCTACTATCGGCCGAACGACATTCTGCTGCTGCGCCGGATTTCGGATCTGCTTTACATACAAGGCTATACGATCAAGGGCGTGCAGCGCCTGCTGCGGGAAGGCGGCGGCGTGCTGGCCGACGATATACCGCCACCTTCCGCCGCCGAGCGCGAGGCCGAGGCCAGGGAGGCCTTGCTGCCGCTGCCCGGGCTGGAACCGATGCCGCCACCGATGCCGCGCATTCGCGAGGCGCCGCCGCCCGCGGAGCGCCGCGCGGCGGAGGGCGAGGCGGCGCGGTTGCGCAAGGTTTTGTCCGAGGTTCTGATCGAGCTCGAGGCGTTGCGCGAATTGCTGACGGCGCCGCCCGAGCGGCATGAGGGCGGGCGGGCGGGGCCGGGGAAACCCTGAGCCTGGGCCGGCCGGGCGGCCGGGAGGGTGGCGCGCGTTGTTTCAACCGCCTGGCTCGGCAAACCAAGGAGGTTCCGGTTTGGCGGGGGCGGCCCCGGGTCGGGACCCGGCCTTGGTAAGGGATCGCCCCGGCCCGGGGGCGGTCAGAGTCGCGGGTCGAGGATGCGCCAGTTCAGGGAATCGGGGTCGGGTGGCTGGTGCGCGAACAGGGAGGCCACGTCCTGGCCGATGAAGCCCTGTTCGGCGGCATCGGGGACCGAGGCGTCCTCGCCGAAGCTGAGCCAGGCGGAGACCACTTCCTCGGCGCTCATGCCGGGTTCACGGCAGGCCTCGATCGAGGCGCGGACGTAGCGGCGGGCGAATTCGTTGGCATGGGCGAGGGTGGAAAACCCGCCGATTTCCTCGACGACGTCGTCGTCGTGGGGGGCGGAATGATCGGTGATGCGGACCCGGTAGCCGCCGTCTGGCGCGAAAATCGACATGGCCGGAAGGTCGGGGCATTCGGGCCGGAGTGCAAGCCGGTCGGCCCCGGAATTCATGCGTGGCCGATGGCTGGCGCGAAGGCGCTGGCGGGGGAATCGGCCGAGAGACGCAGCAATTCGGCCAGCAGGCGGAGCGCCTCGGCGCCGCCGCGGTCGGGCAGGGTGCCGGATTCGATTTCCTGGGCGAGATCCTCGATCTGGCCGGATACGGCGGCGATGGCGGTGGTCAGGGCCGCCTGCGCGAGTTCCAACTGTTGAATGTCGGAGAGGGTGTTCCAAACCGGAACCAGAGTATGGCTGAGCACGATTCCTTGCCCCGGGACAAGGCCGTTCTGGCCGGTTCGCCGCCACCGCGGCCGAGGTCATCTATGCGGTGTCGGGGTTAAGAAAGGCTGAAAACCGGACGGCGCGGAGGCGGCGCCGCCCGGCGGGATGGCTCGGTCAGCCCGGTGCCGGCGCGAGACCGGCGGGCGGCAAGCTGGGCCGCGAGGGCGAAGTGGGCACGGAGGCGCGGCCACGGTCGGTGTGGGGTTCCTCGGCCTCCTTGCGCACCACGGGATCGCCGCGCATGACGGTGCGGATTTCCTCGCCGCTCAGGGTTTCGTATTCGATCAGACCCTTGGCCAGACGGTGCAGTTCCTCGAGATTGTCGGTGAGGATCTGCTTGGCGCGGGTATAGGCGCCGTCGATGAGGGATTTGACCTCGTTCTCGATTTCGCGGGCGGTGACCTCGGAGACGTTCTTGTTCTGGGTGACGGAGTGGCCGAGGAAGACTTCCTGGCTGTTATCGCCATAGGCGATGAGGCCGAGTTTGTCGCTCATGCCCCATTCGGTGACCATGCGGCGGGCGATGTCGGTCGCCTGCTTGATGTCCGAACTGGCGCCGTTGCTGACCTTGTCGGCGCCGAAGATGATTTCCTCGGCGACGCGACCGCCCATGGCCATGACCAGCTTGGCGACCAGCCAGGCGCGGCTGTGGGACAGGCGGTCGTTTTCCGGCAGGCTCATGACCAGGCCCAGCGCCCGGCCGCGCGGTATGATGGTGGCTTTGTGCA
>JAJXVA010000025.1 GCA_021782435.1 Pseudomonadota bacterium | reverse complement strand
GGCGTCGGGCATGATCAGCGCGTGGTTCTTGGCGCCCCCGAAACATTGCGCGCGTTTGCCGTGGGCGGTGGCAGTGGCATAAATGTATTGGGCGATCGGGGTGGAGCCGACGAACCCCACCGCCTTGATACGCGGGTCGGTGATCAGCGCATCAACCGCCACTTTGTCGCCATTGACCACATTCAGCACGCCGGGCGGCAGCCCCGCTTCGAGCAACAATTCGGCGAGGCGCATCGGCACGGATGGGTTGCGTTCCGAGGGCTTGAGCACCATCGCGTTGCCGCAGGCGAGCGCGGGTGCCGCTTTCCAGAGCGGGATCATGGCCGGAAAATTGAACGGCGTAATGCCAGCCACCACGCCCAGCGGCTGGCGCAGCGACCAGACATCGATGCCCGGCCCGGCATTCTCGGTGAATTCGCCCTTGAGCAGGTGGGGAATGCCACAGGCGAATTCGACCACGTCGAGCCCGCGCAGAATATCGCCACGGGCATCGGGCAGGGTTTTGCCGTGCTCGGCCGAGAGAAGTCGGGCCAGGCTCTCCATGTTCTGATGCACGAGATCGAGAAAGCGCATCAGCACCCGGGCCCGGCGCTGCGGGTTGAAGGCGGCCCAACCGGGCTGGGCCGCTTCGGCATTGGCGATGGCGGCGGCGACCTCGTCGACCTCGGCCAGCGCGACGCGCCCCTGCACCTCGCCGCGCGCCGGATCCTGGATATCGCCAAAGCGGCCGCTTTGGCCTGTGACCCTGTGGCCACCGATGAAATGCCCGAGGTTCGAGGTCATGGAAACGCGGTCCCTCTCGCGGTTGCCGGCGGGTTAAACCATGGTCGTGCCGCGCCAGCCATGCCAGGGCGTTCCGGCACCCTTGTGCGAAACCGCGAATGCAGGGATCGAGGTGGCTTTATGCCGTTGCCGCATGACTGGTCAGGACCAACAAACCCACCTAAAGCGGCGCCAAAGGCGACGAGCGGGAGCAACAGGTGGCGAAACTGACGGTGACGCGGCGCGACGGCAGCACGAGCGACATTGACGCCAAGCCGGGACTATCGGTCATGCAGGCGCTGCGCAATGGCGGGGTGGACGAGGTTCTGGCGCTGTGTGGCGGCTGCTGCTCGTGCGGCACCTGCCATGTCTATGTGGACCCCGACTGGGTGGCGCGCCTGCCGCCATGCGGCGAGGATGAGGGCGACATGCTGGAAGGCTCCCCGCACCGGCGGGACAATTCCCGCCTGTCCTGCCAGATACGGGTCACCGAAACCCTGGATGGGTTGCGCGTGACCGTGGCGCCGGAGGACTGAGCCCGATGGCAACAGAATTTTCCGTCACCCTGGTGCCGGTCACCCCGTTCGCCCAGAATTGCGCCATACTGATGGATACGGCAAGCCACGACGCGGTGGTGATCGACCCCGGCGGAGACGCCGAGCGGATAGCCGCGGCGGTTGCGGGGTTGCGGGCCAACGTGCGCGAAATCTGGCTCACCCACGGCCACCTGGACCATGCGGGCGGGGTGGAAGCCCTGCGCGGCAGCCTCGCCGGGAAGGTCGAGGTGATCGGACCCCATGCCGACGATGCGTTCCTGCTGCGCTCGATCGCCCAGCAGGCGGCACTTTATGGTATTCCCGGCCTGCAGGACGCGCGCACCGACCGGTATTTGCGCGAAGGGGAAACCCTGCACCTGGGCACCCAGGTTTTTGACGTTCTGCACTGCCCGGGCCATACGCCGGGGCATGTGGTGTTCGTGAACCGGGCGGCGCGGTTTGCGGTGGTGGGGGATGTGCTGTTCGCGGGGTCGGTGGGGCGGACCGATTTTGCTTACGGCGACCACGCGGCGCTGATTGCCGGCATCCGGCAGAAATTACTGCCTCTCGGGGATGATTTCGCCTTCATCTGCGGCCATGGCCCGGGCAGCACATTGGGTGCCGAGCGGCGGGGCAACCCGTTTCTGCAAGGGTGAGGAAAAGGAGCGACTTTTTTGCAAAGGAAGTCGCGCTGAAAAACTTTTCTTACCGGGCGTTTGCGGGACTCAAGGCGCGCGGGCCAGGGTGAAGGCGAGGATCGAGCCGCGCGCGGACGTGGCATGGATACGCACATCCTCGCCCAGCAGGCGCAATGATTGCCGTACATTGGCGAGGCCCAGCCCCAATCCCTCGGTCGATATGCCCGCGACATGGCGCCCCCGGGTAAACAGGGAAAAGGCGCTCTCGGCGTCGTCCGGCGTAAAGCCGATGCCGGTATCGCAAAGCCACACCTCCACCTTGGCGCCGCGCCGCCGGCAGCCGACCAGAATGCGGCCTGTCGGCGTATACCGCACCGCATTGCTCAGCAGATTGAGCATGACCTTATCCAGTATCTGCACATCGGCGCATACTTTCAGGCTGGTCGGCACATAGCGCAGCCGGAGGTTGCGCGCCGCCGCCAGTGGCGCCATTACCGCTACCGCGTGCATGAGTTCGGCGTTCAAATCACAGATCTGCCACCGCACCGGAACCAGCTTTGCATCGAGCCGCGAGGTCTCCGCCAGACTGTCCAGCATCTGCCAAAGGCTCGCGATCCCGTCTTCCAGGTGTTCCGCCAGCCTTTGCAGTGGAGACTCCGGCCCGATCATGCGCCGCAGCGTCGTGATCGATAGCTCGATCGCGTGCACCGGCTGGCGCAGATCATGGCCGGTGGACGCCAGCGCGCGGGATTTGGCCTGCGCCGCCGATTGCGCCTCGTCACGCTGGCGGCGAAGCTCGGCGGCCAGCCACTGGTTCTTCAAGCCGAGCGTGAGATACTGCTGGAACAACCGGTTGAAACGAATACTGGCCACGACCATGACGACGATGAAAACCAGTAATCCACCGGAAAACCCCTGGTCGACAATATCGCCGCGGGAAATCAGTGCCGGCACTTCCGGCAGCGCGATCGGCAGGAAAAACAGCAGAAACACCGAAATCCGCGCGCTGTAACTGAAGCAACTCGCCACCCCCAGCAGCACCGTGGCCAGCAGCATCGTGGCGCACAGTACCGGTCCGGTCAGCACCAGCGTGGTCACCGCGATGCCCCCCCACAACACGCCGGAGAGCAGCGCCCCACCCTGTACTTGCCGGATCCAGGCGCGCACCAGGCCGGGATCGGTGGCAAACCGTTCGGGCGCCACCACCCGATGGCCCAGCAGCCGGCCAAGGGTCAGGGTCGCCACCAGCCCCATCCAGCCCAGAAGCAGGCGGTGCGGCAGATCGGGCCACAGAACATAGACCACGAAAAGACCCGCAAGGCAGGTGCCAATTACCGATACCGCGAGCGTGCGGTGCAGGAATACCGCCTGCTGTTCGATGATTTCGCTGGCAAACCGTGCCGGCGCGGATGGCACCCGCGCGGCCAGCCACGCCACGATCGGCCCGCGCGGCCCTTACCCTTGCGGCGAGGATTCAATCTGCCTAGCGTCCACCACGCAGACAATCCTCGCCGGCCAGATCGTTACGATATCCCATCAACATGCAAATATCGGCTCCTCACACGATCCTGCTTGTGGACGACCACAGATTGTTGCGCCAAGGGCTGAGCCTCCTGATCGCGCAGGAACCACGATTGCGCCTCGTCGGGGAAGCGGCAAACGCAGGCGAAGGTCTGGTGCTTGCCGAGACATGGCAACCGGACGTTGCCTTGATCGATCTTGGCCTGCCCGACATGCCGGGCGCCGATCTCATACGCCGCCTCGCGCAGGCCGCGCCGCGCACGCGCGCGATTGCCCTGACCGCGAGTCTCGATCTGCAGGACGTGGCCAGGGCAATGGCGGCGGGGGCCTGGGCCTATCAGGTGAAGCACGGCAGCGGCGAGGATCTGCTGGCCACCATAATGGCCGTGCTGGCCGATACGCGCGGGATCAGCGCGGCTGAGGTTGCGGCGAGCCAACGGGCAAGCCCGGAACTGGCGCAGCCACTGACCGCGCGGGAGCTGGAAATTATCGGGCTGATCGCGGGCGGCTGCCAGAATGCCGAAATCGCGACCCTCCTTGCCATTAGTCTGTTGACCGTGCGCAAGCATCGACAGAACCTGATGGCCAAGCTCGGCCTGCACAACGCCGCCGAAATCGCGGCCTTTGCCATACAACACGGTCTCTACGCCGTGAAGCCGGGCATCGCCGGCGGGTAGCGCGCCCCCCCTCAGCCCCGCGGGTCGCGGGTCAGGTCATCCCGTCACCATCCGAGCCCGCCCTGGTCGCCCGCCGCGAAGGCGGCATCGATCAGGGCGTCGGGAATTTCGGCCAGCGTCGCGGGCGTCCAGCTTGGGCTGCGATCCTTGTCGATGATCGCCGCGCGCACGCCCTCGCGGAAATCGGGACGGGTGATCAGGCATTGGACGAGGCGGAACTCCTGCGCGAGGGCGGCGCGCAAACTGCCGAGGCCGGGTGCCGTGCGCACGGCGCGCAGCGTGACTTTCAAGGAAAACGGACATTTCCTGGCCAGCAATGCGGCTTCCTCGCGCGCGGCTTCCGGGCCGGCCTTCAGCGCGGTGAGGATGGCTTCCATGGTCGGGCGGGCATAGGCGTAGGCGGCCCAATCCGGCAGGGCGGATGGCTGCCTGGCGGTCGGGCCGGCAAGCCCCGCGAGGGCGGCGGCGACATCGGCCCGGGTTTCGCAACCCGCCAACACCTCGGCCACTTCCGGCAGGCGCATGGCGGGCAGCAGGAAATCGGCCAGGCCCAGGGCGAGGCAGGCCTCCCCATCCAACTCGGTGGAACAGAGGGCGGCGCGCAGCCCGGCCACCCCGGCGCGGCCCAACAGCCAGGTGCCGCCGACATCGGGCACGAAGCCGATGCCGGTTTCGGGCATGGCGAGGCGCGTGCGGTCGGTGACCAGGCGCCACAGCCCGTGGGCCGAAACCCCTACCCCACCGCCCATCACGATGCCGTCCATCAGCGCCACGTAGGGTTTAGGAAATTCCGCAATGGCGGCATTCAGCCGATACTCGGCGCGAAAGAACGCGAGCGCGGAGCCAAGGTCGCCGTCGCGCGTCGCATCATGCACGGCGCGAATATCGCCACCCGCGCAAAGCCCCCGCTCCCCAGCGCCATCCAGCAGTACGGCGCTGATCTCGTCATCGGCGGCGAATTCGGCCAGCGCCTCGGTCATGCCGTCGATCATGGCGCGGTTCAACGCATTCAGCGCGCGCGGTCGGTTGAGCGTTATGCGCCCCAGCCGGCCTTCCCGGCCTATCAACAGGTCATTTGCCGGCTGGTCCATGGTTCCATTCCCGTATTGGCGCCCGCCATAAACTCCGCGCGGGCCGGATCAGGCAAGCCGTGCCTGCGCGCATGGCTGAGGTGGTCCGTTTTGCACCGCGGCAAAGCCGGCCTTACACACGCCGGCCATGATCACATTATCCTCGGTCCGCGCGGCCGCATCCCGTATTGAAGGCGCGGTTTCGCGCACCCCGTTTCTGCCATCCCAGACCCTGTCCGAACTGACCGGAGCGGAGCTATGGCTGAAATTCGAGAATCTGCAATTCACCGCGTCCTTCAAGGAACGCGGCGCGCTGAACCGGCTGCTGACCCTGACGCCTGCGCAGCAGGCACGCGGCGTGGTCGCGGTTTCCGCCGGCAATCACGCCCAGGGTGTGGCGCTGCACGCGCGGCGGCTGGGGATACCGGCAACCATCGTCATGCCCCGCGGCACACCACGGGTGAAAGTGGCGCGCACCGAAAGCTTTGGCGCACGGGTGGTGCTGGCGGGCGCCGATTTTGCCGAGGCTTCCGCGCGCGTGCCGGAATTCGTCGCCGAGGGGCTGACCTTCATTCACCCCTTCGATGACGAGGATGTCATGGCCGGCCAGGGCACGGTGGCGCTGGAAATGCTGGCGCAAGGCCCGAAACTCGATGTCGTGGTGGTCGCGGTGGGCGGCGGCGGGCTGATCGCGGGTGTCGCCACCGTGCTGCGCGCCGAATCTCCGGAAACCGAGATCATCGGCGTGCAAACCGAGTTGTATCCGTCCATGGCGGTGGCCCTGGGTCGGCACGCGGGGGGCATACCGGGGGGCACCTCGGTCGCGGAGGGGATTGCGGTGGCAAAGCCGGGGGCAACCACGCTCGCGCATGCGAAAGCCCTGGTGAACGACATGATCGTGGTGCCGGAAGCCGCGATCGAGGATGGGGTGGCGCTGCTGTTGCAGATCGAGAAAACCCTGTGCGAGGGGGCGGGTGCGGCCGGGCTGGCGGCGGTGCTGGCGCAGCCGGCGCGGTTTACCGGCAAGCGGGTTGGGCTGATCCTGTGCGGCGGCAACATCGACATGCGGGTGTTGACCGCCATGCTGCAACGCCATCTCGCCCGGGTCGGCCAATTGGTGCGGCTGCACGTTTCCTGCCTCGACCATGCCGGCGCGCTCGGCAATATCGCGACCCTCATCGGGGCGCGCGGTGGGAATATTCTGGACGTGGCTCATGACCGGGTGTTCGGCCACGTCTCGGCCCGGTCGGCGAGCATTCAATTCCTGATCGAGGTGCCGGACCGGGCGGCGGCCGAGGATATTCGTGCCTCGGTGGCGGCGGCGGGATACCAGGCAAGCCTGCCGACACGGCCCTGACTGGCCGGTGGGCACGCGGGTGATGCGGCCGTGCGGTTTATGCCGCCTTTATCCGCGCGATCGCTGATCCCGCTCGCGGCTTTACGCCTGCTCGCGGCACACTGCCCGGCATGTCGCAAAACCATGTGGCCCAGGGGCGAGGTGGGGAGAGCGCGTGGCGGCTGTTCGGCCGCGCCCGCGGTTGCGCCCGCGCCCGCCACATCGGCCGGGAAAGTCCCGCCGCCGGCACGGCCTGGCGCCGCGTGTTGCGGCGGCTCGACGCGGGTTTTCTGGCCCTGATCAAGCTGGCGCTCCTGGCCATGGCGGTATGGCTCGGCACCGCGACGGTGCGCCACGTGACGGGCGCGCTCGAGGCGCTGGCGCGACCGGCGCCAACGACCGTATCGCCCCGGAAATAGCCCGTAAGCCCGCGCGCGCCACCAGGCGTCGTGATCCCGACGGTAACCGACGTTATGTTTCCCAAACCCTGGTTCGCCCGCCATCCGGCCGCCCGGTGCGGATTGCCGGCGTGGCCTTGTTGCAACCGGCAAGCACGGCGTGTGCGGGGGGGCTTAAAATGCGGTCATGCACGCGGCAAATGCTTGACCGCCACCCAGGCGACCCCTAGCAGGCTGGAACATGCTGGATACCTTACAGGAAACCATTCTGCGCGGGCGTGAAGCTCTGGCGCGGCGTCAGCAGGCCGATGGCCACTGGGTCTTCGAACTCGAGGCCGACGCCACGATTCCCGCCGAATACGTGCTGCTGGAACACTATCTGGACCGGATCGAGCCGGAGTTGCAGCGCAAGATTGGTGTCTATCTGCGGCGCATCCAGGGCACCCATGCCGGCTGTCCGCTGTTCCACGACGGCGCGTTCGACCTCTCCGCGAGCGTGAAGGCGTATTACGCGCTGAAACTGATCGGCGATGACGTGAACGCGCCACACATGGTCGCGGCGCAGGCCGCCATTCTGGCGGCGGGCGGTGCCGCGCGGTGCAACGTGTTCACCCGCGCGCAGTTGGCCCTGTTCGGCCAGGTGCCGTGGCAGGCGGTGCCAGTGATGCCGCTCGAACTGATGGTGGCGCCACGCTGGTTTCCGATCAATCTATGGAAAATATCCTACTGGTCGCGCACCGTGGTGGTGCCGCTGATGGTATTGATGCATTTGCGCCCGGTTGCCCGCAACCCGCGCGGGCTGGGGGTCGCCGAACTGTTCGTAACCCCACCCGAGACCGTGCGTGACTGGAACCACGCCCCGGTGCGCAGCCATTGGGGCCACGCCTTCCGGCTGCTCGACCGGGTGCTGCAATCGGTGGAACCGCGGGTGCCGCGCACCGCCCGCACCCGGCTGATCGATAAGGCGGTTGCCTTCGTGGTCGAGCGGCTGAACGGCGAGGATGGGCTGGGCGGCATCTACCCGGCCATCGCGAATACCGTGATGATGTTCGACGCGCTGGGCTACCCGCCCGAGCACGACCACGCCGAAACCGCGTGGCGGGCGGTGCGCAAGCTGCTGGTGGTGGGCGAGGACGAAGCTTATTGCCAGCCCTGCCTGTCCCCGATCTGGGATACGTCGCTCTCCGGCCACGCCCTCGCGGAAGCCGCCCAGGCGCTGGGCGACGACGCGGACCTCGACACCGCCTGCGGCTGGCTGCGCGACCGGCAGGTGACCGATGTGGTCGGCGACTGGGCGGTAACCCGGCCCGGGGTCACACCCGGCGGCTGGGCGTTCCAATACGCGAACGCCTACTACCCGGACGTCGATGACACGGCGGTGGTGGGCATGCTGCTGCACCGCGCCGACCCCGCAGCCAACGCCGATGCCATCACCCGCGCGCGCGACTGGATCCTCGGTATGCAATCGCATGATGGCGGATGGGGCGCTTTCGATGCCGATAACGACAAGGACTACCTGAACCACATCCCCTTCGCCGACCACGGCGCCCTGCTCGATCCTTCAACCGCGGACGTCACCGCGCGCTGCCTCGGCTTCCTCGCCCAGATCGGCATGAAGCCCGAGGATGAGGTGATGCAGCGCGGGCTGAACTGGCTGATCCGCAACCAGGAGGCCGACGGGTCCTGGTTCGGCCGGTGGGGCACGAACTACCTGTATGGCACCTGGAGCGTGCTGTGCGCGCTGAACGCGTGCGGCCTTTCCCATGACAGTGACACCATCACCCGGGCGGTCGATTTCCTGTTGGCGACGCAGCGCGAGGATGGCGGCTGGGGCGAGGACGAGGAAACCTATGCCGGCGCCCCGCCGGGCCGCTTCGACCGGTCCACCCCCAGCCAGACCGCCTGGGCATTACTCGGGCTGATGGCGGCCGGACGGTCCGACCATGAGGCTGTGAGCCGCGGCATTGCCTATCTCGCGGCAACCCAGGACGCGCGCGGCGAATGGGCCGAGGAAGCCTACACCGCCGTCGGGTTTCCCCGGGTGTTCTATCTGCGCTACCACGGTTACAAACAGTTCTTCCCGCTGATGGCGGTGTCCCGCTATGTCGGGCTGATGCGCCGCAACGACCGCCGCGTCGCCTACGGGTTCTGAGCCGGCACCCGCATGGCGCTCAGCCTGGGAATCGTGGTGGGCCTGGACCAGGAAGCCCAGTTGGCCCGGCTGATGGGCACCGTCGCCATTGGCGGCGGTACATTCGATGGCGCGATGCGCGCCGCCGAGGTCCTGGTGACCGAACTCAAGGCCACCGCGCTGATGAGTTTTGGCATCGCCGGCGGCCTCGACCCCAGCTTGCGGCCCGGCGACGTGCTCTGCGCGAGTGAAATCATGGTCGACGGCCAGATCATCAAGGCGACGCTGTCGGCCAAGGGCTTGCGCCAGGGGCGCATCCTCGGCGCGCGCGCGGCGGTGGCCGGCGCCGCCGAGAAGGCGGCGCTGTGGTCTGAAACCCGAGCCCAATGCGTCGACCTCGAATCGGGCGCGGTGGCGCTGGTGGCGCGTCGGCACCGCATTCCGTTCGGCGCGATGCGCGCCATATGCGATCCGGCGGAGCGGTCCTTGCCGCCCGTCGCGCTGATTGCCCTGCAGGATGGCTCGATCCGGTTGGGGCGGGTGTTTGGCGCGCTGTTGCGGCGCCCCGGGCAGTTGCCAGCGCTGCTGACCCTTGCGCAGGATGCGCGCAAGGCGCGCTTGGGGCTGGCGCGGTTGCGCCTGGCCCCGGAAGGCGATGGGCTTGGCTGAAACCGCGGCGCGCGGGTGAGCGGACCAGAGCCGGCCGCCACCCGGGAACGGCCAGGCGAGAGGGAAATTTGCGACCATGACCGATGCGGCCGAAGCTCCGCGCCGGCTGAGCCCCGACCAGCGCCGCGCGGTGCTGGCGGCGCTGGTCGGCAATGCCCTCGAATGGTACGATTTCCTGCTCTATATCCTGATGGCGCCCTACCTGGCGCACGCGTTTTTCCCGGCCCGCAACGGCACGGTTTCCTTGCTGCTGACCGTGGCAACCTTCGGCGTCGGCTTCATCATGCGCCCGGTGGGGGCTCTGGTGCTGGGCCAATACGCCGACCGGCACGGCAGGCGGGCGGCGCTGTCGTTCGTGATCCTGCTCATGACCCTGGCCAACGCGACGCTGGTGCTCACACCCGGTTCAGCCCGGATCGGCCTGCTGGCGCCAACCCTGATCGTGCTTTCCCGGCTGATGCAGGGGTTTTCGGTCGGCGGGGATCTGGGCAGTTCCGCAACCTTGCTGATCGAGTCCTCCCCCGGCGCGCGGCGCGGCTATTTTGGCAGTTGGCAGGGCGCGACCCAGCACCTGGCATCCCTGGCCGCATCCGCCACCGCAACGGCCACGACCTTTGCCTTCGGGCACGCGGCCTTGCAGGCGGGGTGGTGGCGACTACCCTTCGTGCTGGGCCTGCTGGTAGGCCCGGTCGGGCTGTATTTGCGGCGCCATGTGCGCGAACCCGACTCCGTGCGGGCGCTGCTGCGGCCCGAATCCCGGCCTCTGGCGCGCCTGCTGCACCACCACCGCGGTGCCCTTCTCGCCGCCATGGCGCTGATCGCCCTGTCGACCGTGGCCACCTACGTGCTGGAACTGGGCATGCCCGCCTATGCCCGGCAGACCCTGCATCTGCCGCTGCACGTGGCCCTGGCCGCGAATACCCTCGCCGGACTGCTGGGTCTGGTGGCGGGCCCCCTGGCCGGCGCCGCCGCGGACCGGTTTGGCGCGGCACGCGCCATGCTGCCGCCGGCGCTGCTGCTGGCCGTTCTGGTATGGCCCGGCTACTGGCTGCTGAACCACGACCCGACGGCCCGCATGCTGCTGTTCGTCCAGACCGGGCTGCTGACGCTGCGCTCGATGCTGACCGGCCCGCTGCTGGCCCTGGTGGCGCCCCTGTTCCCCACCGAAACCCGCGCGAGCGGACTTTCGGTGGCGTATAACGCGAGCGTGCTGGTGTTCGGCGGTTTCGCGCCTCTGATCACCACCGCCATGGTCGCCGCGACCGGCAATGCCACCGCACCCGCCTTCTATATTTTGGCCGCGGCCGGCATGACCCTCGCGGCGCTGGCCGGACTGGCGCGGCGGCGCGGCTGACCACCCCCCGCGCGCCACCGGAAAACAGCAACAATTGGCGAGCATCGGCAAACGGCGGGTGCCGTGAAGCCACGTCGCCGAAGGTCGCGCCATCCCGGTATCGGTCGCGCGCCATGGGCGGACGATCGCCGCCCGCCCGGTTTTTCCTGCTAAATGAATTCCAGGAAATTCCCGGTTGTCCTATTTCGATGCGTCATGCTGCCGGCCCGAAGCAACGATCATGTCGCCGCTTCGGGCCGGTGTCATGAAACTCTGCCGACCGGACCGGAAACCGCCCAGCCGGGCCTTGGGCGCGTCAGGCGGCGCGCGCCAGTTCGGTGCGAACCGGGTGCATCCAGTGGTGCGGGTCGTTGGCGCGGCCATAGTGCAGGGCGGTGACCGCATCATAAAGCCGCTGCGTGATGTCGCCGGTGTTGCCACCGTTGATTTTCACGCGCCGGTCATGGAAGCCCAACTCTCCGACCGGAGAAATGACGGCGGCGGTCCCGGTGCCCCACATCTCCTTGAGCCGGTCATCCTCGGCTGCCTGCATCACCTCGGTGATCGAAATCTGTCGTTCCGAGACCCGCAAACCCCAGTCCCGCATCAGGGTCAGCACCGAATCCCGGGTGATACCGGCGAGAATGGTGCCGGCGAGTGGCGGGGTGATGATCTCGTCATCGATCCGCAGCATGATATTCATGGTGCCGACCTCCTCGAGATATTTGTGCTCGACACCATCGAGCCACAGAACCTGGGTAAAGCCCGCCTTATGCGCCTCCTCGGTTGCGAAAATGCTGTTGGCGTAATTGCCGGCGGTCTTGGCCGCGCCCAGCCCGCCGCGCACCGCCCGGACATGCGTGTCGGTCGCAAGAATTTTCACCGGCGCTAGGCCTTCCGGATAATAGGCACCGACTGGTGAGGCGATGACGAAATAGAGATACGATTTCGCCGGACGCACGCCCAGGAAGGCCTCGGTCGCAATCACTGTCGGGCGCAGATACAGCGCCGTGCCGTGCCGGCCGGGCACCCAGTCGAGATCGGTCGAGACCAGGGCGTGGAAGGAATCCTGCAGCAATCCCTCATCCAGTTGGGGAATGCACAATTGCGCGCAGGACCGGTTGATGCGGGCGGCATGCGCGTCGGTGCGGAACAGGCGCACCACGTCGTCCTCGCCGCGAAACGCCTTCATGCCATCGAATATCGCCTGCGCGTAGTGCAGCACGCAGGTGGCGGGATCGAGGCTGAACGGGGCGTAGGGAACCACGCGCGGGTCGTGCCAGCCCCGATCCTCGTCAAAATTCATCAGGAACATGTGGTCGGTGAAAATTTTCCCGAATGGCAGAGGGGCCTCGGGGCCCGGCCGGCTTTTGGGCGTGGGGGTTCGGTCGATGCGGATCTGGGTCATGGCGGCACCATTGGCAAAAGAGCGGAGGGTCAATTGTGCCGCGCGAGGGCTGGCCTGTCTGCCACCGATGCTTCCGGGGCTGGGCTGCACAGGAAGGGGGCGTGCGCCAATTGCAAGAATCATCGGATAAGAATCTACCAAATGGTTAAAATTCACTTGTCAAGTTTGAATGACAATCTCATAAGTTGATATGTAAGGTGCAAAAGGCGCGCTTCCGTGCAGATCGTCACCGTTCCCGGCGGCAACGGGGTGACCATAGCGATTCCCTTCACCTCGGAATCGAACCAGTTGGCGGCCGAGCAGATATTGCAGGCGCTCGACTATGCCGACCCGCAACTCGTCCACGTGGCCTACGCCGAGACCGGGTTCGACAACGCAGTCTCTGGCGATATCAATGAGTTGATCGACAGTGTCCCCGGCCAGGTGGCGGTGCCGGACGGGTACCAGTACCTGATATCGGACTACGTGAGCGCGACCAGCGCGCCGTATCCCGCCAATTCGTTCATCGGCTATGGCGACTTCAACGGGTCCAGCATCGATGCGACCAGCAGCCAGTTGACGTTCCAGGCCGGAACCGGCGCGGTCACGATAGTGGCGGGCGGGGCGCTGAACATCACCACGCTGCAAAACGGCAGCGCCGGCGGCACCCTGCTGCTCGATGGCGGTTATATGCAGACGGTGACCCTGACCAGCGGCAACTGGAGCCTGCAAACCGGGCTCGGCACCGGGTCCGCGACGCTCGGCAGTGGCCAGGACACGGTGACCGTGAACGGTCGGGAAACCGTAACCGCCGGCTCCGGGCGGGACACGATCTCGCTGGATAGCGCGGAAAGCCTGGTCTACGCCGGCGCCGCCACCGGCATTCTGGTGGATCAGGGCGGCAGCGATACGATCGTGGGCGGGAGCGGTTGGGACACGATATTCGCCGGGGGCGCTGCCCTGAGCGTGACCGGGGGATCCGGGCAGATAGAATTCGTCGACCAGAGCGGACACAACTTCTTTGCCGCCGGCAGCGGCGGCGGGGTAGTGTTCGGCAGCGCCGTCGGCTCGACCTATCAGACTGGCGGCGCCTATTTCATCATGATCAATCTCGGCGGCGACGATACGATCGACGCCTTCGCGGGCAATGTGCCGGCGGTGATTTTCGGCAGTGCCGGCTGCGACATCACCCTGAAATCCGATGTGCCGAACAGTTTCGTGGTCGGCGAGGCCGGGTCGGAAACCATCAACGCCTCCACCTCATCGGACGGCGTGGTGTTTTTTGGTGGCAGCGGCAACTCGGATTTCATCGGTGGCCAGGCGTCCAATTTCTTCGCGGTCTCGACGGGCAACGCCACCCTGTCGGGAGGCAGCGGCAATCTTTATGAATTCATCGATGGCCATGCCGGCGGCACATACGTGATATCCGATTTCCACAGCGACGATTTTCTCTACCTGTCCGGCTATGGCACCAAGCTGGATAGCGGCATAGCGACCGAATTCGTCAATAATGGCACGCTCGAGATGAACCTGTCGGATGGCACGCTGATCATTTTCCAGAATCTGAACAACGCCAATGAGTTGAACGGGCATATTCATAACATTTAAGGCGATTTTAGCCGCGACCGCACGAATTGAGGGCGGCCATGGGTTTATCCCGCCCGGTTTGCGGCTCAGAGTGCCGCCATGCCCCACCCGTCCGTTTTGCTGCGCACGACCGAGGGACGACGCCTCGCCGGTGACCAGGCCCCGCTATGGCGCGCCTGGGGCCCCTACGCCTCCGACCGGCAATGGGGAACGGTGCGCGAGGATTACAGCGAGGGTGGCACCGCCTGGGACTATTTCCCGCATGATCACGCCCGTTCGCGCGCCTATCGCTGGGGCGAGGACGCCATCGCCGGCTATGCCGACGCCCAATGCCGCGCCGTGCTGGGGCTTGCCGTGTGGAACGGGCAGGACCCCGTCATCAAGGAACGCCTGTTCGGACTGACCAACCGCGAGGGCAATCACGGCGAGGACGTCAAGGAACTCTATTTCCATCAGGATGCGGTGCCATCCCACGCATATTTGCGTTTCATGTATAAATATCCGCAACGGGCTTTCCCCTATGCCGACCTGGTCGCCGAGAATGCGCGCCGCGGGCCGGAGCAGGATGAATATGAGGTGCTGGACACCGGGGTATTTTCCAATAATCGGTATTTCGATATCGTGGTGGAATACGCGAGGCGCACGCCCGACGATGTGCTGATGCGCATAACCGCCCATAACCGCGCCGACGAGACGGCACCTTTATGGCTGTTGCCGCAACTGACCCTGCGCAACACCTGGCGCTGGAGCGGCCACGCCAACCGCCCGCGCCTCGCCGCCACCCCCGGGGGCGTCCTGCTGACCGACGACGTCATGGGGCGCATGCGGCTGTGCGCAGACCGCGACGTCGAATTCCTGTTTTGTGAAAACGAAACCAATGTGACCCGGCTTTACGGCCTCGTCGCCGAGGGGCCGTTCAAGGACGGCATCAATGATTACCTGATCGATGGTAATGAAAACGCCGTGCGGCGCGATGCCGGCAGCCGATGCGCGGCGCTCTGGCGCACCGATATCGCCGCCGGCGGCAGCGCCTCCCTGATCCTGCGCCTCGGCCCGGACGCCGCGATGGCCGATGGCTGCACCGGCGCCGATCGGATATTCGCCACACGCCGCGGCGAGGCCGATGATTTCTACGAGGCCCTGCAGCGCGGCATCGAAAGCGCCGATATGCGCCTCGTGCAACGTCAGGCACTGGCCGGGCTGATCTGGTCGAAGCAGTTCTATCACTACGACGTCTATCGCTGGCTGCGGGGCGACCCGGCCGAGCCCGCGCCACCCGCCGCGCGCTGGCAGGGCCGCAACGCCGAATGGCAGCACCTCGCCAACGCGCATATCGTATCGATGCCCGATAAATGGGAATATCCCTGGTATGCTTCCTGGGACCTCGCGTTCCAGGCCATCGCTTTCGCGCTGATCGATCCGGCTTTCGCCAAGGAGCAGGTATTGCTGCTGCTGCGCGACCGTTTCATGCACCCGAATGGCCAGATTCCTGCCTATGAATGGGCCTTCGGCGACGCCAACCCGCCGCTCCACGCCTGGGCCGCGTGGCGCTGCTATGAAGCCGACCGGGACTTCAATGGTCGTCCCGATCACGATTTTCTGCGCACCGCCTTCAACAAGCTGCTGCTGAATTTCGGCTGGTGGGTGAACCGAAAAGACAGTGCCGGGCGTAATATTTTCCAGGGCGGCTTTCTGGGGTTGGACAATATCGAGATT
This sequence comes from Pseudomonadota bacterium, assembly GCA_021782435.1. Lineage (GTDB taxonomy): Bacteria > Pseudomonadota > Alphaproteobacteria > Acetobacterales > Acetobacteraceae > JAJXVA01. Next base: position 2,811 of record JAJXVA010000025.1, on the reverse strand, counting down.
TTCGACCGATCGAGCCCGCTGCCCACCGGCGGCATGCTGGACCAGCCCGACGGCACCGGCTGGATGGCAAGTTTCGCGTTGAACATGCTGCGCATTTCCCTGGAACTGGCCAAGGTGGACCCTGGATACCAGGACGTGGCGGTAAAATTCCTCGAACATTTCCTGCATATCGCCAAGGCATTGGGCGATGCCAAGCACGATACCAGCCTGTGGGATGACCAGGACCAGTTCTTCTATGACCGGCTATGCCTGCCGGATGGCATGCGCACACCGCTGCGGGTGCGCTCCGCCGTGGGGTTGATCCCCCTGATGGCGGTCCAGGTGCTCGAGCCCGACCTGCTGGACGGCCTGCCGGAATTCACCGAGGCAGCAACCTGGTTCCTGAGCCACCGCCCGGACCTCGCGAGCCTGGTCGCGTTCATGGGCGACCCGGGCCATGGCGCGCGGCGCATGCTCTCGCTGCTGCGCACGCACCGCCTGACCATGCTGCTGCGCCGCATGCTCGACCCGGCGGAGTTCCTGTCCGATTTCGGGCTGCGCGCGGTGTCCAAAGCGCACGAAGCGGCTCCCTTCGTGTTCCGCTACGATGGCTGTGAATATCGGCTGGATTACGAGCCAGCCGAGTCCCGGAACCGGGAATTCGGAGGCAATTCCAACTGGCGCGGCCCGATCTGGATGCCGGTGAACTACCGGCTGATCGAGGCACTTTACGAATACGCCCGCTACTACGGCGATACGTTCAAGGTCGAATTCCCGGTTGGATCCGGCAAGTTCCTGACCCTCGAGCAGACCGCCGCCTTGTTGTCCCACCGGTTGATAAACCTGTTCGTCGCCGGACCCGGTGGCCGGCGACCCGTGATGGCGGCCTATCCGCAGTTGCAGGATATGCCGGAGTCCGAACCCCTGGTTCTGTTCCACGAATATTTCCACGGCGATACCGGTCGCGGCGTCGGCGCATCGCACCAGACCGGGTGGACCGCCTGCATCGCCCTGCTGATCGCCACGCGACACGACTGCATAAGTTCGAACCTGCCCATGGCCATGCCCGAAGAGGACCCGCCAGCAGCATGACCCGCCGCGTGATCTTCTGATCGGACGGAATATCGGAGCGTTCTAGTTCCCTGGTTTCGCGACCGGACCGGAGCGTTCCGGTGTTCCCTCAGATGACTCCGGTGCGCGTCACGAAATCGCCGAAACTCTCTGCGGGCCCGCGTTTCATCGCGTAGTCCGCGATCAGCTTTCCGAGAACGGTCAGCAGATCCGCCTCGTCGAGATCCTCGCGGTAAAAGCGGTTGAGGCGGGTGCCGTCGGCTGCGCCGCCAAGGTGCAGGTTGTATCGGCCGGGATTGCGACCGACGAAGCCGATCTCGGCCAGGTAGGGTCGGGCGCAGCCATTGGGGCAGCCGGTCATCCGCACGGTGACCCGCTGGTCGGCCAGCCCGTTCTCGGCGAAAATCCGCTCGAGCCGGGTAATCAGGCTGGGCAGGTAGCGCTCGCTTTCCGCCAGCGCCAGGCCGCAAGTGGGCAGCGCCACACAGGCCATGGCGTTTTCTCGTAAGATAGAAAAGCCCTGGACCACACCATGACTGGCAAGAATTTCTTGCACGCGGGGCTTCTCGTCATCGGTGAGGTTGGCGAGAATGACGTTCTGATTGGGCGTGAACACGAAATCGCCCGCCGTGGTCTGCGCAATCGTCCTGAGCGCCGATTTCAGGCGCCAGTCGCCACGGTCGGCGATCCGACCGTTCTCGACGAACAGGGTCAGGTGGTGGCGACCATCGGTGTCGCTCGTCCAGCCCGTCGCATCCCCGTTACCCGTGAAATGAAAGGGGCGTGCGGGTTGCAATGGCGTGGCCAGGCGGCGATTGACCTCGGCGATGAACCAGTCGAGGCCGCGATCCTCGATCGTGTATTTCAGTCGGGCCCGCTTGCGCACCGCGCGATTGCCGAAATCCCGCTGCACGCCGACCACCGCCTCGGCCACCGCCACCGCCTGATCGGCCGGACAATAGCCGATGGGCTGCGCAATCGCGGGATGGGTTTCCGGGTCACCGTGGGTCGCGCCCATGCCGCCGCCGGCGACGACGGTGTACCCCACCAATCGCCCAGCTTCGGCAAGGGCAATGAACGACAGATCGTGGGCAAAAGCATCGACATCGTTATCGGGTGGCACCGCGATCGTGATTTTGAATTTCCGCGGCAGATAGGTCTGGCCGTAGATCGGCTCGTCCTCGGGCTCGCCGCCCGCGACTTTCTCGTCGTCGATGAAAATCTCGTACCAGGCACGCGATTTCGGCAGCAGATGGTCACTGATGGCGCGCGCGGTCTCGAATGCCGCGCGGTGCACGGCTGAGCGATAGGGGTTCGAGGTCGCCATGACATTGCGGTTGATATCGCCGCAGGCGGCGATGGAATTGAGCATCGCCGCGTTCACCTCCCGCAACGCGGCGCGGACATTGGATTTGATTATACCATGAAATTGAATCGTCTGGCGGGTGGTCAGGCGCAGCGTGCCGTTGGCGCGATCATCGGCCAGACGGTCCATCGCCAGGTATTGCTCGCGTGAGAGCAGGCCGGCGGGAATACGCAGCCGGGCCATGAACGCATAGGCGCGGTCGAGCTTGCGCTTGGCGCGTTCAGGACGCAGGTCACGGTCGTCCTGGAGATACATGCCATGGAATTTGACCAGTTGCTGGTCGTCCTCGGAAATGGCCCCGGAGGCGATTTCATCGAGCCCTTCCTGCAACGTGCCGCGCAGGGCGCGGCTCGCCTGCTTGATGGTTTCGTTGCGGGAAGGTTCCTGCGCCATGA
>JAJXVA010000024.1 GCA_021782435.1 Pseudomonadota bacterium | reverse complement strand
GGACCGCGCGCGCGAAGCGGAGGCCAAACTCCGCCGCCGCGCCGATGAGGCCACCGCCCGCCTGGCCGTGCTCGATGCCCAGGCCTCCCGGCTCGGCCAATCGCTGGAAGCCGCCGCCGCCGAACGAGCCGCCGCCCAGGCCGCCCACGCCGCCCTTCCCGACGCCAACGCCGCCGCCGCGCGGCGCGACGCGGCCCAGGCCAGCCTCGCCGAAACCCGCCGCCAGGAACAGGAAGCCGCCGCCGCCCACGCCGCGCTGACGGCCGAAGCCGCGACCTGTGCCGCGCGCCTCGCCGCCATCGGACCAGAGCGCGAGGCCTGGCAGAGCCGGGCGCAGGATGCCGCCATCCGCGACGCCGAACTCGCCGCCCGCATCGCCGAGGCCGAAGCCGTGCTGGCCACCCAGGAAGCCGCGCCGGCCCGGCTCGACCAGGTCGTGGCCGATGCCAGGGACGCGCGCGACGGCGCCGAAACCCGTCACCGCGCGACCGCCACCTTGCTGCGCGAGGCCGAGCACGCGGCCGATACCGCCCAGCGTGCCGACCGCGAGGCCGACCACGCCCGGGCCACCGCGCGCGAGACCGCCTTGCGCGCCGAGGGGGATGCCCGCGCCGCCGACATGGCCTGGGGCACCATTGCCGAACGCGTGATCGAACGTCTCGGCGCCAACCCGGATATCGCCATCCCCGAGGATCTCTCGCCCGAGGCCGAGGACCGCGCGAGGCGACGCGCCGAACGCCTGACGCGGGAACGTGAGGAGATGGGGCCGGTCAATCTCCGCGCCGAACTCGAGGTTCAGGAAATCGAAGCCCGGATCGCCGCGGTGGACCGTGAGCGCAACGAACTGACCGAGGCCATCCATAAGCTGCGCGGCTCGATCGGTCACCTCAACCGCGAGGGGCGCGAGCGCCTGAACAAGGTCTTCGCGGACATCGACACGCATTTCCGCCACCTGTTCACCCGCATGTTTGGCGGCGGCCGCGCGCATCTCGCGCTGGTCGGCTCCGACGACCCGCTGCTGGCCGGGCTCGAAATCTATGCCGAGCCACCGGGCAAAAAACTCGCCACCCTCAGTCTGCTCTCGGGCGGGGAACAGGCACTCACCGCACTGTCCCTGATTTTCGCCGTGTTCCGCTGCAACCCCGCCCCCATCTGCGTGCTGGACGAGGTCGACGCCCCGCTCGACGACGCCAATATCGAGCGCTTCTGCAACCTGCTCTCGGATATGGTCACCGAAACCGGCACCCGATTCCTGGTCATCACCCATCATCACATGACCATGGCCCGGATGGACCGCCTGCACGGCGTCACCATGCAGGAACGTGGCGTCAGCCGGTTGTTGTCGGTCGATCTACAGAAAGCGACAGAGCTCACCCCGCAATTCCAGGTCGCGGCGGAGTAGTTCGCGGCACGGCAACGACTGGTATTCCTTGTCGAACGAGGAATATCCGAAGGTCGTGCCGGCCGGGTCGGGGCGCCACCTCGGGGCGCGACTTCGGGGCGCGACTTCGGGGCGCCAAGTCGGGGCGCGACGTCGGCTCGCCCGGCACAAGCCTGGCACCGCGGCTCAGCTCAGGGCCAGGCCCGCCAGCGCCAGCGCCAGCGCGGGCGGGGTTATGATCGCCCCGATCCGCAGGAACTGCCCTGAGGTGATGGCATAACCATCGCGCTTCAGCGCGGTCAGCCACAAAATCGTCGCCAAGGACCCGGTGACCGAAAAATTCGGGCCCAGATCCACCCCGATCAGCGCCGCTTCCCGAACCTGGTGCGGCAGTGCGGTGGCGGCGAGAACCTGGCCGGTCAACAACCCCACCGGGAGGTTATTGGCGATATTGCTGGCCATGGTCACCAGCCCCAACACCGCGGCCCCGGCCCGCAGCGGCGCGGCAGTGGCAAGCGGCGCCAGCCGCGCCGCCAGGGTCCCGGTGAGCCCGGTGCGGTCCACCGCGGTGACCATCACGAACAGCCCGACCACCAACGGCAGCACACCCCAGGCGATATGGCGCAAGGTCCGCCCGGGTGGCATTTCCGAGCGCAGCCAGACCAGCAGTGCCGTGCCGAGGGCCGCCGCCAGGGTCACCGGCCCGAACGGCCGGCCGCTGGCCGACCATGCGAGCATCAGCGCGGCCGTGCCACATGTGCCCAGCGCCGCCATGACACCCGGCAGGCTGAGCCGGGGTGCCTCGATGACGGGCGCCATCGGCGCCGCCAGCGCCGCGCGCTGGGTCAGGCGCAGCCCGAGATACGTCATCAGCAGGGCTCCGGCCGATGGCAGAGAATAATGGGCCAGCCACGGCAGCAGGCTCGGCATCTGCTGGCCGTACAGCACCAGGTTGGCCGGGTTGGCGATCGGCAGGACGAAACTTCCCGCGTTGGCCACGAAGGCACAGGCGAACAGCAGCGGCGCCGGCTTTTCCATGCCGGCGGCACGGGCAATGGCTGCGACCGCCGGCGTCAGCACGACCACGGTCGCGTCATTGGACAACAAGGCCGTGACAAGGATGCCGACCAGAAACACGAGGCCGAACAGCCGCGAGGCGGACCCACCGGCAAGCCGCGCCGCGTGTCCGGCAATGGTGGCGAACACGCCCTCCTGGCGGCACAATTCCGCCAGCAACATCATGCCGCTCAGGAAACAACAAACATCGACCGATCGGGCAACGCCCACCGCCGCCACCGCCAACGGCAACAGGCCAAACCCGACCAGCACCGCGGCGCCCCCCAGCGCGAAGGCGAAACCCGGCACGCCGAACGGCGGGAACACCGCCAGCAGCGTGAAAATGACACACAGGCCCAGAACCATGAGCCGTCTGTGGCGGAAAGACAGGGCTTCGGGAAGGGGAAAAATCCGGTGGAACCCGGGCAGAAACGAGACAGGTTTTTCGCGCTCGCGGCTCTCCAGGGGGCGCTCGTCGGGGGGCTCGCCCGAACGAAGCGGGCAACAAACCAGGCCGTGTTTGCGGGTCGCATTTTCACCGAGCGCCCGCCACCTCCCCGGATTTCGCCAGCCTTCCTCGCGACGGCCCGAACCTCCCCCCGACCAACCCTTAATCGGCCCGGGTTTTCTTTCTTTTCCCCGTCAAACCGCCTAGATCGCGCCCCATGACCGCACCCGACACCGCCCACGCCCTGCACGCCGCGGCTGCCGCCGCGGCGGCCCAGCCTGGCTGGGCCGCGCTCGGCCCCAACGCGCGCCGCGCCGCCCTGACCCAGGCCGCGAGCGCGCTCGAGTCGCGGGCCGCGGTGTTCGCGACCACCCTGGCGGCCGAAACCGGAGCCACTCCGGACTGGGCCGGCTTCAATCTCGGCCTCGCCGCCACCATGCTGCGCGAAGCCGCGGCACTCACCACCCGCGTCGGCGGGGAGATCATTCCCTCCGACAAACCCGGCTGCCTCGCCATGGCGATACGCCAGCCGGTGGGCGTGGTGCTGAGCATCGCGCCCTGGAACGCGCCCATCATTCTGGCAGTGCGCGCTCTGGCAACGCCGCTCGCGTGCGGCAATACCGTCATCCTCAAGGCCTCGGAACGCTGCCCCCGGACCCATGCGCTGATCGTCGAAGCCCTGCTGACCGCCTTGCCACCGGATACCGTGACGCTGGTGACCAACGCACCTGGCGAGGCGGCGGCGGTGGTCGGCGCGCTGATCGACCATCCCGCCGTGCGGCGGATCAATTTCACCGGCGCCACCGAAACCGGGCGTGCGGTCGCGGTGCGTGCCGCGCAGGCGCTGAAGCCCGTAGTGCTGGAACTCGGCGGCAAGGCGCCGCTGCTGGTGCTGGCCGACGCCGACCTCGAGCAGGCGGCGGCGGCGGCTTGCTTCGGCGCCTTTGCCAACCAGGGCCAGATCTGCATGTCCACCGAACGCGTGATCGTGGCCGACACGGTCGCGGATGCGTTCGCGGCCCGCCTCGCCGCCCGCGCGCGGCACGCGCCCGAGGCGCCGATGATCGACGAAGCCGCCGTCACTCGCGTCACCGCGCTGATTGCGCAGGCGCGCGCCCAAGGCGCCACGGTCCTGTGTGGCGGCCCGGCCAGCGGTCGCATTCTGCCGCCTCACGTGCTCGACCGGGTCACGCCGGAGATGCGCCTGTTCCACCAGGAAAGCTTCGGTCCGGTCGTCGCCATCACCCGCGCCGCCGACGAGGATACCGCCATCGCCCTCGCCAATACCTCGGAGTATGGGCTGTCGGCCGGGATCTTCACGCAGGATATCGCGCGCGGGCTGAAACTCGCGGCGCGGCTGCAATCGGGCATCTGCCACATCAACGGCGCCACTGTGCACGATGAAGCGCAAATGCCGTTCGGCGGCACCAAAGCCTCGGGCTATGGCCGCTTCGGCGGTCAGGCCGGGATCGAAGCCTTCACCGAACTGCGCTGGATCACCATCGCAACCGAACCGGGCATCTATCCGTTCTGACCAGGCCCGGGGGCGTTTGCGTCAGCCCGCCCCACAGGCTCGAGCTTGGGCCAGGGGAACCTCATCCGCCCGGCTGCATGGCGCGGCCAAACCCGATCGCCCAGCTTATCGGGTCAGAGATGCCGCCCGGCAGGGAGTCGAAATATTCCCAGCCCGCCACGCCGCCGAAATTGCTGTATTGCGTGGTCAGCGCGGTCACGGTCGCTTCGGCGGTATTTATCGGCGTGAACCCGCTGCCGTTGCTGCTGCTGGTCAGCATGCCCGCCACCACCTGGTTGGCCGGATAGCCGTTCGCGATGCAGTTGTCGTAATCGGTGGTCGAATTCATATCCCCGAAGCCACTGTAGAACTGCACATTGAACCAGGAAATATATTTCCCCGCCGGGCTATCGTATAGATCCTTGTAATTGAACCCGCCGAGCCCGTACCCGTATTCCAGATCGGTGGCCACCGGCGACATCGAGATGATGAAATTCGGCCCGAAATCGTCATGCAGCCGGGTGATCAGCCGCTCGACGTCCTGAAGCGTGACGATTTCCTCGATATCGAGGTCGATCCCGTTGAGATGGTAGGTGCGGATGGTCTGTTTCAGGATCGGATAAAACACTGTCGGCTGGGAGAACAGATCCTGGTAGCTGCCCTGGGCGGCGCCGCCCAGCATCATTCGCGCGGTTATTCCGTAATGTTGCAGCACCTTCACCTGCTGCCACATCTGGGTGAACATCGAATCACTCGGCACGTTGTCATTCAGGTGAATGTACGGCGTGCCATCGGAATTAAAGCCCAGATGAAACGCCGCGATCATGACATCGGTGACCACGGGTTTGCCGGTCGCCGGGTTGCGTGTCTGCCACATCGGGGCCAGCGAGACGTAGTTTCCGTTGTTGTATTGGGTCTGATAATAATAAATCACCCGGTCGGTGCCCGAAGACGCCTGGGCCAGCGCCTGTGTGGTGGCCAGTGCCAGCAACCCCGAAGCCAGCCAGAGCACGCGCATCGTAAATTCTCCTTAAAAACCGAGCCTAACCCGGCAAATCCCTGGCATCAAGCCGTGGGGCCGACATGAATCGGGTCAATTCGGCGCTGCCCGGGGCAAGGGCGGACCAGTCGCATGGCACCGTGAACCGCGCCAGCGCAGCGGTGGGAAAGCGCGTGGCCAGTGCCGGGTAATCCGCAGCGTGCCGGCAGGCGCACAGGCCCAAAGCGAGTTCGTGCAGGCCGGGATTATGGCCGATCACCAGCACCCGGTGCAGGGTCGGGGTCACCTGGCGCAGCACGTGCAGAATATCGGTGGCGCTGGCCAAATACAGCGCATCCATCGGCTCCACCTTGTTGGGCGTTATGAAGGGCAGCAGGCATTGCAGGGTCTGCATGGTCCGCCGGGCCGAGGATACCAGCACCACATCCACCGCCATGCCGTGGCTGGCCATGAGGTCCCGCACGGCGCGGGCGGCGGCACGGCCGCCGAGTGTCAGCGCGCGGCCATGATCCGGCAGGCCGGCATCGTGCGGCACGGCCTTGGCATGGCGCATCAGCATCAGGCGGTTCATGGCAGGCGCACCCTGGCATGAACCGATGCCGGGTAGAAGCCGCCGCCCGGTGGCCTCCGCTGCTTGCGGTCGCCGCGTTCCTTTGCCAGAACCGGAGGCGTGAACGACCCGCGTGCCCCATGGCGTCTGACGCGCCGCCAGTTTGCCGCCGGCCTGGCTGCCTCCGGCGTGGCGGCTTCCGGCCTCGCGCCCGCCGCCCGCGCGGATTCCATGCCGGAAGCACTATCCTGCCGGATTTTTCGCGCGGGCCGCCAGGTTGGCACGGCGGCCTACCAGTTCATGCGCCAGGATGGCGTGCTGACGGTTGATCTCGCGGTCGAACTGCGCGTCAAGCTGGGCTTCATCACGCTGTTTCACTACAAACATCACAACCAGGAGCAGTGGCGCGGCGACCGGCTGGTGTGGTTTTCCGCGCGCACCGACCGTAACGGCGAACCAGGCTTTGCCAATGCGCGCTGGAACGGCAAAGGACTAATGGTCCAGGGTAGTGGCACCCGCCCCTACCTCGCCCCGCCGAACGCTCTCGGCACCTCGTACTGGAATTTCCGCACCGTCAACGCGCCCCTGATCGACTCCCAGAACGGGCGGATGCTGCAGGTGCGTATCGCCGATATCGGCCCTTCCCACGCGCCGCGCGCCGATGGCCCGGCCGTTCCGGCAACCCTCTACGATATGTCGGGCGACATCCGGTTGAATTTATGGTACGCGGCCGAACATCTGGCCGGTCTCGAGTATTTCGCCCATGATGGCTCCGTATTGAAATACGAAATGGGCTGAAAAACCCGGCATCATCACTTCGGTCTCCCCCACGGACCGGAAATATAATCTCCTGTCACCGGAACATTGCTGCCATCCCGGCACGCGATATTTATCCTTTTCGTGGAACTTGCCAGAAGGAAAATCCCGTGCGAGGTTCTGCCACCCTCGTGGCCAAACATCAGGCCATGGCAGGTATTTTTTACGACGTATAGCAGACCTTAAAACAAAAATTGTTGAGGAGATTGTTCGCATGACGCGTTTTCTCTCGACCCTGTTAGCGTTCGGCCTGGTAAGCGGGGCGGCTCTGGCCGGATCCCCCCATGCGCCGATATTGAGCCATAACCGACGGTTGACCACGACGACGGCCCAAGGCGTGGTCGGATTCCCGATGAAAAGTCCGCCACCCCCCGCCGGTACTACCCAGGTCGCTGGCAACCTGAACACCTTCTACAGGAACGGCGCGTATTTCCCGCTCGAAGGTTATACCATTTCGGGCGCGACCAGTCCCGTCGGCCAGCAGATTTTCCTGGCCGTGCCCTTCACGCCCACCACCACAACCACCTATGCCGGCGCGCGCATCGGCATTGGCTATGTCCAGGGGGCTGACGGGGCGAATATCGCGCTCTATTCCGACAATGGCGGCCTACCCGGCTCGGCGCTGGACAGTGGCAAGGCTTTCAACCTTCAGGCCTTTGGCGGGTGCTGCGGCATCGCCTCGGTCGGGGCGAAAAACAGTGTCACCCTGGCCGCCGGCACCCAGTACTGGCTGGTGGTCAGCACCGCCACCACCGGATGGGAAGCCTGGAACCTGAACACCACCGACGAAGTGGACACGCTGAACATCGCGGTCAACACAGGCACTGGCTGGGCGCCGTCCTACGCCTATCCCGGACCCGCCTACGCCGTTTACGGCAACTGACGGGCTGATGGCTTGAGCCTGCGGGGCCACCACGCGCAGATCGTGGTGGCCCCGTAACACCGTGCCGCCCGGACACTGAAGGTTCCGGTGTTTTTGCGCGCGAAATGCACCGATCGCCCTGGCCGTGCCGAAAGCCGACAGGCGATACAACCCGCGGCGCCGCGCGGTAGTGACGCGCGCCGCCATCTCCCGGCGGATGACCCCCGCGGCCCGGCGAGGCTACCGCGCGACGGGCGGGCGGGTTAGGTTCTGGCGCAAACTGGGCGGGACTCCCATGCGGTTGTTGCTGGTTGAGGATCATGACGGGCTGGGTGGGCAGCTATCGGCGCATTTCCAGGATAGCGGCATGGCCGTGACCTGGTGCCGCAGCGGGCAGGCGGCGCTGGCCGCGATGGCGGTTCCGCACGACGCGGTGGTGCTCGATCTGGGCCTGCCGGACATGGACGGGCTGGACGTGCTGAGCGCGCTGCGGGACGCGTCGGTGCCGGTGCTGATACTGACCGCCCGCGACGAGGTCGAAAGCCGGATCGAGGGTCTCGACGCCGGCGCTGACGATTACATCCTGAAGCCGTTCAGCCTGCCGGAACTCGAGGCGCGATTACGGGCGGTGATGCGCCGGCCGGGGCTGCGCCAGGCCACGCTGCTGCGGTTTGGCGATATCTCGTTCGACAAGCCGCGGCTGAGCGGCAGCGTGAACGGTAAAACCCTGACGCTGACCCGGCGCGAGGCGCTGGTTCTGGAGGCCCTGCTGCGCAGCGGCGCGCAGGTGTTGGTGCGCGACGCGCTGGTGGACGATGTCTACGGCACTGACGGCGATGCTTCGGCGAACGCGATGGAGGCGATCATTTCCCGGGTGCGGCGAAAATTGGCGGCGCTCGGTTCACGCGTCCAGATCGAGGCGCTGCGCGGCATTGGCTACCGGTTGCGCGACGATGGCTGAGCGCGCGCGCGCGCCCTGGCGGCCGCGTACCCTGCGCGGGCGCCTGATGCTGGCCATGGGTTCGGTGCTGCTGCTGGCGCTGCTGGGAGAAGCGGCCCTGGGTGATGGGCACGGGCGCGGCGGCGTGCTGATTGGCGCGGGGCTGCCCGAGCCTTATCAGGACGGGCTGGTGCTGGCCCTGTTCAGCGGCGCGACTCTGGCGCTGGTGAGCCTGGTGAGCCGCTGGAGCCTCAAACCCCTGGCCCGGGCCTCCGACGAGGCGCGGGCCGTGGGGCCCGGGGCCACGGCGCAACGCATCGGCGCGGAGGGATTGCCGGCGGAATTGCAACCGCTGGTCGCCGCCGTGAACGGCGCCCTGGCGCGCATGGCGGCGGCGATCGCGCGGGAACGCCGCTTCACCGAAAACGCGGCGCACGAGTTGCGCACCCCTTTGGCGGTGCTGTCGCTGCGCTTGCAGCGGGCGCGGGCGAGCGGCACGCCGGATTGGCCGGCGATAGAGGCCGACATGGCGGAAATGCAGCGCCTGGTGTCGGGCTTGCTGGACCTCGCCCGCAAGGCCCGGCCGGCAGACGCGGATTTCGCGCCGATCAACGTGTCGCGTCTGGCGCGGGAAGCGGCAGCGCGGGTGGTGCCGCTGCTGGAGGCCAAGGGCCGCGCGCTGGAGGTGGACATGCCGGAACGGCTGACGGTGCTCGGCCGACCGGAGGATGTGCGCGACGCGGTGCTGAACCTGTTGGAAAATGCGGCGCGCCACGGGCTCGGCACGGTGACGCTGCGCGGCACGCGGCAGAACGGCCAGGTGCGGGTGGAGGTCAGGGACCAGGGACCGGGCATTCCCGCTGCATTGGCGGACAGCGTGTTCGACCGGTTTGTCAAGGCTGGGCCATCTGGCGGCAGCGGGCTGGGCCTGGCTATTGTGCGCGAGGTGGCGCTGGCGCATGGCGGCACGGCGGCGGTGGCGCCGGGGGCGGAAGGGGTGGCATTTCTGACCCTGCCCGAGGCGGCATGAGCGACGAATCAGGGATGGCGCGGCGATGGATCTGACTGAACCCCAAGCCGGGGACCCGGCGGCAATGCTGGTGCCGGTGGTGCTGGCCGGCGGATCCGGGTCCAGATTATGGCCCATCTCGCGCGAAAGTTTTCCCAAACAATACTGGCCGCTGGTAAGCGCACAGAGCCTGATGCAGGACGCCTTGCGGCGCGGCACCGGCGCGGGGTTCACACCACCGGTGATCGTTTGCAACGAAGCGCACCGGTTTCTGGTAGCCGAACAGTTGCGCGGCGCGGGCATCGGCGGCGCGCGGATCCTGCTTGAGCCGGACGGCCGCAACAGCGCGCCCGCGATCGCCGCGGCAAGCCTGGTGGTGGCCGAGACGACACCGGACGCGGTGATGTGGGTCATGGCCGCGGATGCGGCGATCGCGAATATGGCGGCGCTGAGTGCGGCGCTGACCGTGGCGGCGGCAGCGGCGCGCAAGGGGCGCATCGTTACCTTCGGCATGACGCCGACCGCGCCGGAAACGGGGTTTGGCTATATCGAGATCGGGGCAAAGCTGCCCGAGGTCGATGGCGCGTTCGAGGTCGCGCGGTTCGTGGAAAAGCCGGCGGCGGCGGTGGCCGCGGCGCTGTTCGATGACGGGCGGCATGTGTGGAATTCCGGCATGTTCGTGTTCACCGCGCGCACCATGCTGGCGGAACTGGCGACGCACGCGCCCGAGGTGCTGGCGGCAGCCGAGGCGGCGGTGGCGGGACGGCGGCGGGACCTGGATTTCGACCGGCTGGCGGCGCCGGCGTTTCTGGCCAGCCCGGCCATCAGCATCGATTACGCGGTGGCGGAAAAAACGCGTCTTGCCTGCGTGGTGCCGGCCGATCTGGGCTGGTCGGATGTCGGCAGCTGGCGGGCCTTGTGGGAGCTGGGGGCGAAAGACGCCGCCGGCAATGTGATCGTGGGGGATGCGATGCTGGAGGGTGCGCGTGATTGTTACGTGCGCAGCGAAGGCGTGATGACGGCGGTGGTGGGGCTGCGCGATGCGGTGGTGGTCGCGACCAAGGACGCGGTCCTGGCCGTGCACCGTGACGAGGCCGAGCGCGTGAAAGACATCGTGACCCGGTTGCGCGCGGCCGGACGCGAGGAGGCGACCGCGCATCACCGCATCTATCGGCCCTGGGGGTTCTATGAACGCCTGATCGCCGGTGACCGGTTTCAGGTGAAGCGCATCGTGGTGCTGCCGGGCCAGCGGCTGAGCCTGCAGAAACACTACCACCGCGCCGAGCATTGGGTGGTGGTGCACGGCACCGCGCTGGTGACGCATGACGGCTCGGAGACGATGGTGCGGGAAGACGAGAGCATATATCTGCCACTCGGCACGATGCACCGGCTGACCAATCCGGGGCGCATTCCGCTGACCCTGATCGAGGTGCAGTCCGGTGCCTATCTGGGCGAGGACGATATCGTGCGGTTCGAGGATACGTACGGCCGGTCGTGAGCGCGGAGATCGACCGCGACGGCAGCGCAACGGATAGCGGTAAGGCTTGCCCGAGGCCGCGAGCGGGCTATGTTGCATCAGCGAAGGCGGCGATGGGGCCGGCTCGAGCAGGGGCAATGCCATGGACGCGATACAGCCGGAGACCGTGACGGTTGCGATCGAGGGCACCGGACAAAACGTGAGTCTGCCGATGATACGGGGCACATTGGGCCCGAGCGTGATCGACATACGCAAACTCTATGGCACGCTGGATGTGTTCACCTTCGATCCGGGCTACAGCGGCACTGCGTCCTGCGACAGCAAAATCACCTACATAGATGGCGACAAGGGCATATTGCTGTATCGCGGTTACCCGATCGAGCAGCTGGCCGAACACTCGAACTACATGGAAGTGTGCCACCTGCTGCTGAACGGCGAACTGCCCAACCACAAACAGGCTGAGGAATTTCACCATAACGTGGTCTACCACACCATGGTGCACGAACAGATCCGCAGCTTCTATAACGGGTTCCGGCGTGACGCTCACCCGATGGCGGTGCTTTGCGGCGTGGTGGGCGCGCTGTCGGCGTTCTACCACGACAGCCTGGACATCAATAACCCCGATCATCGCCGGGTCAGCGCGTTCCGACTGATCGCAAAACTGCCGACGATAGCGGCCTGGGCCTATAAATATTCCATCGGCCAGCCCTTCATGTATCCCCAGAACAAGTTGGGCTACGCCGAAAACCTGCTCTACATGATGAACGCGGTGCCCCCCGAGGCCTACGTGGTCAACCCGATCCTGGCGCGCGCCATGGACCGCATCCTGATTCTACACGCGGATCATGAGCAGAACGCTTCGACCAGCACGGTGCGGCTGGCGGGGTCGACCGGCGCGAACCCGTTCGCCTGCATCGCCGCCGGCATCGCCAGCCTGTGGGGACCCGCGCATGGCGGCGCCAACGAGGCCGTGCTGCACATGCTGGAAGAAGTGGGCACGGTGGCTAACGTGAAGCCGTTCATGGAAAAGGTGAAGGACCGCGCCAACCATACCCGGCTGATGGGGTTCGGACACCGAGTCTACAAAAACTACGACCCGCGCGCGAAAATCATGCAGCAGACCTGCCACGAGGTGCTGAGCGAACTGGGCGTCAATGACCCGCTGCTGGAACTGGCGACGCAGATGGAGCGGATCGCGCTTTCGGACGAGTATTTCATCTCCAAGAAGCTTTATCCGAACGTCGATTTCTATTCCGGCATCATTCTCAAGGCGATGGGCATTCCGACCAGCATGTTCACCGTATTGTTCGCGGTGGCGCGCACCATTGGCTGGGTGAGCCAGTGGCAGGAAATGATGGAGGATCCGGCCCAGCGCATCGGCCGGCCACGCCAGGTATATACCGGGGCGCCGATGCGGGATTACGTGCCGGTGGACGCGCGCGGCGCCTAGCGCAAAAATTCTCCCAGACAAGAAGCGGTGCGGTGCGGCGGTCGGCGCCGCGCCGCTTCGCATATGTGACCGAATTGACGCGGCGGTTACCGAACCGACCCGCTGCCGAGCGCCGCGAGATATTTTTGGAACGATGGCGCTTCACAACCCGCTTGAAGTGAAGCGGCCAACCGATTCTATTGACTCATCAGTTCTTCGACATTGTTTCACGCTCGACGCGAAGCAAAACTTTTAACATCAACCTATTGGCGAATTTTCTATTGCCATACTTTTTCCCTTTTTGTAACTTTGTCACGTAGGCGTGACAAACAAGGGGATAACGAACCATGTTCAGCCCGGCAGGCAGGCAGGCCCAGAAACCATTACGCTGGTTGGATGATTTGGTGCAGTGCCGCCTGCAGCAATGGCCGAACCGGCCGCCAGGGCTTGCGCCGGATCCGCGCGGGGATTTCTGGCTGCGAGGAAGGCCGGGCACCTCGGACAACGCCTATCAGCCCTTCCTGAAATTACCCGGGGCCGACAGGATGCGCACTCTGCCGGACGGGTTATGGTTGAATTTCGGCGGCAACGCCGCCGAACCCTATGTGGATATATTCGCGATCGAGGCATGTGGCAGCCTGCAGAATCTGCTCGACAAGCGGTCGCGGTTCGCCCCCAGCATGCACTCGCTGCTGGCGGTATGCCCGGCACCCTGGCTGCTGGCGGAAAGCGATGCCGTCTCGCGCATACCGCGTTGGCGGGCGACCGGGGTGATCCCGCGCGAGCCAATGGCGCCGCTGATCGTGCCGGTCCGCGACATGCGGGTGATGTATGCGCTGAAATCGTCGCATTACGCCGCGTTCGCCGCCGGGCAATTGCCGCATGCGCACGAATTCTTTGTGCCGATGGAGGCACTGACCGCCGAGCACAGCGAGGACAACTCGGCGCTGAGGGCGCTGGTGGCGCGGGCCGCCGCTTCCGCTTCGGGAAATTTCCTGGTGGAAACGGCGCGGCCTCAGCCGGCAAACGGATCGCGCACCAGAATGGTATCGTCGCGGTCGGGGCTGGTGGACAGAATAGCCAGCGGCGCCTCGGTCAGTTCCTCGATCCAGCGCACATACTTCACCGCCGCCGCCGGCAGATCGGACCAGGAGCGGGCCCCACGGGTGGAGGCACTCCAGCCCTCGATCGACTCATAGACCGGCGTCACACGCGCCTGTGCCGCCGGCGAGGCGGGCAGGCGCGTGATGCGCGCGCCATCCAGAAGGTAGCCGGTGCAGACATGGATCTCCGGCAATCCGTCCAGCACGTCGAGCTTGGTCAGCACCAGGCCCTGGATACCGCCTACCTTTACCGCCTGGCGCACCTGCACCGCGTCGAACCAGCCACAACGGCGGGCGCGGCCGGTAACGGTGCCGAACTCGTGCCCGCGTGTGCCGAGCAGGCGGCCGGTTTCGTCATGCAGCTCACTCGGAAACGGCCCCGAACCGACGCGCGTGGTGTAGGCCTTGGCAATCCCGAGCACATAGCCCACCGCGGCCGGGCCGATGCCCGAGCCGGATGCCGCGGTACCCGCGACCGTATTGCTGGAGGTCACGAAGGGGTAGGTACCGTGATCGACATCCAGCATCACGGCCTGGGCGCCCTCGAACAGAATGCGCCGGCCCTCCCGCTTCAGCGCATCGAGCCGTTCCCACACCGGCTCGGCGTAAGGCAGCAGACGCGGCGCCCAGGCGTGTAGCCGCGCCAGCAGGTCGGATTTAGTGAAGGTATCGGCGCCAAGCCCGGCCAGCAGGGTGTTATGATGCAACAGCAATTCATCGAGCTTGGCCGAGAGCGTTTCCGGCTCGGCGAGGTCCGCCACACGAATGGCGCGGCGGGCGACTTTATCCTCGTAGGCAGGGCCGATGCCACGGCCGGTGGTACCGATTTTCTGGTCCCCGCGAGCCACCTCGCGGGCGCGGTCCAGCGCCGCGTGCACCGGCAAAATGAGCGGCGCGTTATCCGCGATGCGCAGCTGGTCCGGCCCGACCGCCAGGCCCTGGGCCTCCAGCCGGGCAATTTCGGCCAGCAGCGCATCGGGGTCGATGACGACACCGTTACCGATTATACCGAGCTTGCCCCGCACCACCCCGCTCGGCAGCAACGATAATTTGTACGTCTGGCCGCCCACCACCAGCGTATGCCCGGCATTGTGCCCGCCCTGAAAGCGCACCACGACATCGGCGCGGCTGGCCAGCCAGTCCACCACCTTACCCTTACCCTCATCGCCCCATTGGGCGCCGATCACGGCGACATTGGTCATGGCGTCAGGTCTCCGGTTGGGAAAGGAACACAGGCCCGGTCGGTCCCAGCCAGGCATCGCAGCCAAGGCGCGCGGCCTCGCCCCCCGGGTCGGCGGTGGCTTCCAGCCCCTGAACCGTGGCGTGGCCGGCGTCACGCAGGGCTTGCGCGAGGTCGGGCGGCGCCTCGAGCGGCAGGAAAATGCGGGTGCGGCGCGGCGGCGCCGAGGCCGCGCGCAAAACCGCGTCGGCATAGAGGGTAAGTCCGGTCGCGGCTTCACCGCCGCACAGATAGCGCCCGCCGCGGCCCAGCTCCTCGTGCCGGCCGGGCGCGAAAACGGCAACGCAGGCGCCGGTATGATAGGGAAAACCGCGTTCCTCGACCGGGTCGACGGTCAGGGTCAGGCCCGGGCTGCGCGCGTTGATCGCGGCCACGGTCTCGGCCAGCCGGGCGGCGAGCGCCGCCGCCTTCGGTGGCAGGGCGGCCGCCGCCAGGGCCGCGAGCGCGCGGGCCGGGCGACCGGCGGAAAGCAGCAGGGCTTCCAGCACGGGCGCCATGGCCCCGGCATGGGCGCGCACCTGCGCCACATCCTTGCGGTCCAGCGCTCGTTCCACCTGAGCGCGCGCGGGACCGGGCAGAGCCGCATCGTCGAGCAGGGCTGGCACCAGCCTCGGCATCGTGAGGTCGAAGCTGACGCGGGTGAGGCCGATCGCGGCCAGCGCTTCCGCCGCCAATGCCACCATTTCCGCGTCCGCCCGTGGGCTGTCGGGCCCGATCAGTTCAATGCCGACCTGGTCCACCTGGCGCTCGGCCGCCATCGGTGTCGCCGCCACACGCAGACACGGCCCGGCATAGGACAGGCGCAACGGGCGCGGCATGGCGGCGAGGCGGGTGGTCGCGATCCGCGCGATCTGCGGGGTGATATCGGCGCGCAGCGCCAGCATGCGACGGCTCTCGGGATCGAGCACACGAAAACATTGCTCGGCCACCGCCTGACCCGAGCCGGATAGCAAGGTATCAGCGAATTCCGCCATTGGCGGCTCGACCCGCTGATAGCCGTGGGTCGCAAAGACCTCGAGCAAGGTGGCGACCGAGCGCGCCTCGGCCTCGGCCGCGGGCGGCAGTTTGTCGTCGAACCCGGCGGGCAGCAAGGCGGGACTGGCGGGAAGCGGATCGTGCATGGCGGCCGAGGTATAGCAGCGGCGGAGCGCGGCGGAAGGGTGGCCCGCGCTTGGCGGCGTGGCGTGGCACTCCGAGATGACGGCAGCCAGTGTCGCCCTGGCGCAGCACCGCGACAGAAGCCGGTTCCACCCCCGACTCATCACCGACCCGCAACCCGATTGTCACGACGTCGTCATGAGTTTTGCGTAAGCGCCGGCGCGGATCGATGATCAGGAGAGCTGCATGCGCGTGCGGGGCTGGCTGATGACCGCGACGGTGTTGGCGGGCGCGTTCTGCCCGCCCGACCGGGCGCTGGCGGCGGCCAATGGCGCCATGGATGGTGCCAGCGGCGCCGGGGCCGCCGACAATACCTACGTGCTGGTGCGTGGCGTGCGCCGCGTGGTGAAACCGACGCCGCCGGTAAAAGTGCCGCTGAAATCGACCTACACGGTCAGCATCATCGACCGCAAACAGATCGAACAATATTCGAGCATGACCACCGCCCAGCAATTGCTGGCGCGCGAGCCCTCGGTCTATGCCACCAATAACGGGCCGGGCGGGGTAAACCAGAACATCACCTACCGCAGTTTCAATGCGGGCCAGTTTTCCCAGACGCTCGATGGCATCGGGCTGAACGACGCGTTCAACGGCTCGGTGACCGCGCAGGCGGACAACGACAACAACGTATTGGTGACGGCGAACGACTTTCAGAATATCCAGCTCTACCGCGGCATCAACAACCCCGCTGTCAATTCTTATAATTCCCTGGGTGGCACCGTGAACTACACGACGCGCGACCCCGCCGGAACCTTCGGTGGCGAGGCCGGGGTGAGTTACGGCAGCTTCGACAGCCTGGATTGGCACGGCACGGTCAATACCGGATCCATCGATGGCGTGACCCAGATGCTGAGTTTCGACCGGCTGAGCAGCAATGGCTGGACCCAACAGGACAAAAATTCGGTCTCGAACCTCTATTACGCGATCGACGCCCCGATCGCGGCCACCGGCACGAAATTCTACGGCCGGTTCATATATGACTATAATTCCGGACTGGTGAACCAGCTGGAACCGGTTTCCCTGCTGCACCAATATGGCGATACCTACCAGCTGCCGAACTATGACTACAACAAGCAGAACACATCGACCAATTATGCGCTGATCGGCGGTGTTTCCCAGACCTTCACCCATTACCTTTCGGGCGACCTCAAGGCGTTCATGAGCGTTGGGGATTATACCCGCCAATCCTCATGCAACGAGGGCTTCGCCGCGACCTCGATCTATCTCGTGAACGACTGCAACACCGCGCCCTATCACAGCTATAACTACTATGCCCGAACCTATGGGGTGCAACCCAGCCTGAAGCTGGACCTGCCCTTCAACACCGTGCAGGTGGGCGCGAACCTGACGGTGGCGCATCTGCACTCGAGCGAGTTCTTCTCGAACAGCCTTCCCATCATGTTCGCGTCCAACCCGCAAGGCACCGGCAATGATTTCTGGAATGAGCATGATTACCGCACGCTCGGATCGGTGTGGGCCGAGGACGATATCAGCCTGTTCGATGACCGGCTCAAGATAACCCCGGGCGTCAAGTTTCTGTGGGCCGAAACCAAGGATACCGATACGGCGGCCTACTACTACCCCTATACCGGCAGCGTTTCAAATTATTCGCACTATACCGCCCCGACCTTTGGTATCAGCTACGAGCTCCTGAAGGGTCTGGATGCCTATGCCGCCTATGGCGAGAACATCAAGTTCGTCGACATCAGCGCCTACTACAACAACATATTCACCAATAGCGGCATCGTGCAGCCCGTGAATGTGCAACCGGAATTCGTAAAGGACTATGAGGCCGGACTGCGCTACCAGAGAAGCGGGTTCTCGATCGAAGCGAATTATTATCAGGAAGATTTCCTGAACACCTTCATCACCACGACCGACCCTACGACCGGCAACTCCACCACCACAAATGGGGGACGCTCGCGCTATGAGGGCGAGGAACTTCAGATTGGCAATGATTTCACGGATTTCTGGGGATCGATGCCGGGCGATACCGCGGTCTATATCAATTTCGCGCACAACACGGCGGTTTACACGTCGGGCTTCACCGACCAGTTCAGCGGCCAGGCGGTTCATGCGGGTGAGCAGGTAGGCAACGTGCCGGTCTATCTGGTGGCATTTGGCGGCACGTGGCACGATGAGGGCTATTCGGTCGCCGTGAACGCCAATTACGTGGGCGCCCAACAACTGACCAACGCTTTTTTCAATACACCGGCGGGCGTCACTCAGGGCGGATACGTCGTTACGAACTTGCAATTATCGGACGAAATTCCGACCGCCAGGCTGAAATACATCAAGGCTGTCAAGCTGAGTGTGAATATCGATAATCTGTTCGGTGTGCGTTATTACAACCAGGCCGATATCAACCAGAGCAATACCGGGTTTTTCTACAAGGAAGCGATCATCGGCGCGCCGCGCGCAGTATATGGCGCCATCACCGCGGAATTCTGAGAGACCGTCGCGTCACGGGATTGCGGGATGACGGATGGAACGCGGGTTAGTCGTGGCAGCATTACCCCGGAACGATTAGACCCCGGGGGGGGCGGGGTCCGATTGCGCCACGACATGACCGGCGTCCCGCTCACGGACCGCTAATTATCGAACATCCCCGGCTCCTGCGGTTTCTCGAAACGCCCGGTCTTTTCTCGAATCTCCCCCGACGCC
>JAJXVA010000201.1 GCA_021782435.1 Pseudomonadota bacterium | reverse complement strand
CGTAATCGGCGCCGACGACGATGCGCTCGAGCCGTTGCTCGAGGTCGGGCAGGGACCGGGCGAGGCAGAGGATGGCCATGACCTCGGAGGCGGCGGTGATGTCGAAGCCGTCCTCGCGCACGGGGCCATTGCCGCCAAGCCCGATGGCGATCTGGCGGAGGGTGCGGTCGTTCATGTCGAGCGCGCGGCGCCAGGTGACGCGGCCGGGGTCGAGCCGCAGCGCGTTGCCCCAGTGGATGTGATTGTCGATCAGCGCCGCGAGCAGGTTGTTGGCGGTGGTGATGGCATGAAAATCCCCGGTCAGGTGCAGATTGATTTCATCGGCCGGGGCGATCTGCGCGCGCCCGCCGCCAGTGGCGCCGCCCTTCATGCCGAAACAGGGGCCGAGCGAGGGTTCGCGCAGGCAGATGAGGGTTTTGCGGCCGATCCGGTTCAGCGCGTCACCCAACCCGATGGTGGTGGTGGTTTTGCCCTCTCCGGCCGGGGTGGGGCTGATGGCGGTGACCAGCACGAGGCGGGCGCGGGGATTGGGCGGCAGGGAAGCGAGTTCGGCCAGGGCCAGCTTGGCCTTGTGGGGGCCGTGACGATAGAGCGCGGCCTCGGGCAGGCCGGCGCGGGCGGCGACCGCCTCGATCGGGGCGAGGGTGACCTGGCGGGCGAGGGCGTGGTCGGAATTGGTGTGCACGGAAGCGATTTACCCGATATGCGGCGCGCCGCAAGCGGGGGCTGGCCGCAGGCGGCGGGGCGCGCTGGCCATGCCCGGTGGGCCTGAG
Source organism: Pseudomonadota bacterium (assembly GCA_021782435.1). Taxonomy (GTDB): domain Bacteria; phylum Pseudomonadota; class Alphaproteobacteria; order Acetobacterales; family Acetobacteraceae; genus JAJXVA01. Next base: position 3,183 of record JAJXVA010000201.1, on the reverse strand, counting down.
TAGGGTGGGGCATGTTCGTCAGCGCGTTCGATCTGTTCAAGCCCGGAATCGGCCCGTCCTCGTCCCACACCATGGGGCCGATGACGGCGGCCAACCGGTTTCTGCGGGGGCTGGCGGTGGCGCGCGTGGCGCGGGTGCGGGTGACGCTCTACGGGTCGCTCGCGCTGACCGGGCGCGGCCACGGCACCGACCGCGCGGTGCTGCTGGGGCTGGAAGGGTTCGTGCCGGCGACCATGGACCCCGATGCCGGGGACGCGGCGCTGGCGCGGATAGGCGCGGAACACCGGCTGCACCTGGCCGGTGCGTGCTGGCTCGACTTCGATCCCGGGCGGGATGTGATCTGGGCCGGGCATGAACGCCTGCCCGAGCACCCGAACGCGCTGCGGTTCACGGCGTTCGATGCCGCGGGGGACGTGCTGGCGGAGGCGGCGTATTTCTCGATCGGCGGCGGGTTCGTGCGTGACGAGGAGGAAATAGCGGGCAACGACCCCGACCCCTCCGACCTGGCGCCGCCGCCCTTTCCGTTTACGTCGGGGGTGGAATTGCTGGCGCAGGCCACCGCGCACGGGCTGACGATCGCGGAGCTGATGCGCCGCAACGAGGAGGCGCGGCGACCGGCGGCCGAGGTGAGCGACCGGCTGAACCAGATTCATGCGGCGATGGATGCCTGTATCGAGCGCGGGTTGCGCCAGGATGGGGAATTGCCGGGCGGGCTGCGCGTCAAGCGGCGCGCGGCCAAGCTGCACCGCTCGATCCTGGAGCGGGCGGGAAAGCTGATCAATGATCCGCTGGCGGCGATGGACTGGGTGAATTTATGGGCGCTGGCGGTGAACGAGGAAAACGCCGCCGGCGGGCGGGTGGTGACCGCCCCCACCAATGGCGCGGCCGGGATCATTCCGGCGGTGCTGCGCTATTACGACCGCGCCTGCGGCGGCAGCGAGCGGGGGCGGCAGGATTTTCTGCTGACCGCGGCCGCGATCGGCGCGCTTTATAAGCGCAATGCCAGTATTTCGGGCGCGGAAGTGGGCTGCCAGGGCGAGGTCGGGGTGGCGTGCTCCATGGCCGCCGCGGGGCTTGCCGCCGCCATGGGGGGCAGCAACGCGCAGATCGAGAACGCGGCCGAGATCGGCATGGAGCACAATCTCGGCCTGACCTGCGACCCGATTGGTGGGCTGGTGCAGATTCCCTGCATCGAGCGCAACGCCATGGGCGCGATCAAGGCGATCGACGCGGCGCGGCTGGCGCTGCATGGCGATGGCGAACACACGGTGAGCCTGGACAAGGTGATCGCGACGATGAAGCGCACCGGCGCCGATATGAACGAGATCTACAAGGAAACCGCGCTGGGCGGGCTGGCGGTGGGGTTCGCGGTCAATCAGCCAGAGTGCTGAGCGCCCCCCCGACCGTGCCCCCGGCCGGGGGCGGTTACTCGGCTGCCCTGGTGGTGGCCGCGCTGGTGGCCGCGCTGGTGGCCGCGTTGGGCGCGAAGGTCAGGGCGACGCCGTTGATGCAGTAGCGCTGACCGGTCGGGCGGGGGCCGTCGGGGAAGACATGGCCGAGATGGCCGCCGCACTTCGCGCAATGCACCTCGACCCGGGTCATGAAATGGCCGTGATCGGTCTGGGTGCCGACGCCGCCGGGCATGGGCGCGAAGAAGCTGGGCCAACCGCTGCCGGAGTCGAATTTGGTGTTGGATTCGAACAGGGCCTGGCCACAGCCGGCGCAGTGATAGACGCCCGCCCGTTTTTCGTGGTTGAGCGGGCTGGTGCCCGGGCGTTCGGTGCCGTGCTGGCGCAGGACCCGGTATTGTTCCGTGGTCAATTCCGGCGCGGTTTCGCTGGGTTTGGTCATGGTGCGCGTTCCCCCCGATCGTCGGCCGCAATATCGGTGGTTTTGGCGCCCGGTCAACCGGGTCAGGCGCGAATCTGTCCGTGGCCGCGCACAAGCGTGCGATAGGTGGTCAGTTGCTCGACCCCGACCGGGCCGCGCGCGTGCAGCCGGCCGGTGGCGATGCCGAGTTCGGCGCCGAACCCGAATTCGCCACCGTCGCAGAACTGGGTGGAGGTGTTCCACATCACGACCGCGCTATCGACCGCGGCGAGGAACCGCTCGGCGGTGGCCGCGTCCTCGGTCAGGATGGCGTCGGTGTGGTGGCTGCCGTGGCGCTCGATGTGCGCGATGGCGGCGTCCGGCCCGTCGACGACCGCGACCGACAGGATGGCGTCGAGCCATTCGGTGTCGAAATCGGTGGCGGCGGGGAGATCGGGGAGGAGGGCGCGGGCGCGCGCATCGGCGCGGAAATCGCAGCCGAGGGCGCTGAGATCGGCCACCAGCAGCGGCAGCAGGGTGGGCGCGATTGCAGCGTCGATGAGGAGGGTTTCGGTCGCGCCGCAGATGCCAGGGCGGCGCATTTTGGCGTTGACCAGGACGCGGCGGGCGAGATCGGGGCTGGCTTTGGCGTGGACATAGGTGTGGCAGATGCCCTCGGCATGGGCGAGCACCGGCACGCGCGCCTCGTGCTGGACGCGGGTGACGAGGGATTTGCCGCCGCGGGGCACGATGAGGTCGATGAAGCCGGCCGCGCCCAGCATGGCGGCGACATAGGCGCGGTCGGTACCGGGGGCCATTTGCACGCAGGCTTCCGGCAGGTCGGCCTGGCGGAGGCCGGCCTGGATGGCGGCATGGATGGCGGCGGCGCTGGCGGCCGCCTCGGACCCGCCGCGCAGCACCACCGCGCTGCCGGCCTTGAGGCAGATGCCGGCGGCGTCGGCGCCGACATTGGGGCGGCTTTCGTAGATCATGCCGATGACGCCGATGGGCGAGGCGACGCGGGCGAAGCGCAGCCCGTTGGGCCGGGTCCATTCGGCGAGTACCCGGTCCAGCGGGTCGGGCAGGGCGGCGATGGCGGTGAGGCCATCGGCCATGGCAGCGAGGCGGGCCGGCGTCAGGGTCAGGCGGTCACGCAACGCTTCGGTGCCGGTGAGATCCATGAACGCTTCGTCGATGGAGTAAAGCTCAAGTTTGTTGGCGCCGATGTCTTCGTTGAGAATGTCCATCACGCGGTGCGAGAATTCGGGGCGGGGCTAGCGCCTTTACGGTACGGCCTGGGCGGTGCGCGTGCACGTCAAGCCGCTGGTGCGCTGGCTCTGGCTGGGCGGTGTGCTGATCGCGCTCGGTGCGGTG
>JAJXVA010000023.1 GCA_021782435.1 Pseudomonadota bacterium | reverse complement strand
CTTCGCAACACGTTACGACAAGCTCGCCAGAAACTTCCTTTCGGCGACCTGCCTTGCCGTCGCCGTCACCTTCTGGATCAAATGAGTCCAGAACCTAAATCTTCACCCCCTACCCTCACGCCCCAACGCCCGCACCCCAGCCTCCCCCCACCACCCACGGCCCGATAGCCTCGTGCGCCCCGCGCGCCACCATCACAAACTTGTGCCGCGCGTACAACCGTCATGCCGCCGTCAGCACCGAATGGGTCCACAGCCTCACCCGCCCATAGCCCGCCCTTCGCGCCCAAAACTCACGCGCCCGCCCCCCGGGGGCGCCAGACGTGCTGGCCATCATCAACGTGGAAATCCTCATATTCATCACCGCCGCCTTCCGGCCCGAATACAAAATTCTCCCCGCGATACCCTGCTCGATTTCCTCGCCGGTTATAACTTCGCCCTGCCCGAGGCCTGCGCCACCCATTTGCGCGACATCCTCAGCCCCATCGTCTATTCCCTCCCCATCCCCGCCAACTGGCCCCCGCTCGAAGACCCAATCCCGTGCGCCTGCCCGCGCGCCCGCAAGCCACCGGGCCAAATTCCCCGCACCAAACCGCACCCTTTCGTACACCCTATTTGTTCCGGTTGCGCAATGAACAGGGCTCACCAGAATGCGCGCCACCCCGGCGTCCGCCTTGCCGGCCCAACCGTATTAAATCGCCGCTTCGGAGAAAATCCGCCCGGCGTCGCCCTGCCACGCGCCGTGGTAGCGCGCCAGCCAATGCTCGGCCTGGCTCGGCGCACCAGCAACAATTTCGTGCAGCGGCGCCAGATAAACCGACTCGTCCTCGCCCGCCGCGTTGCGCACACCGCGCGCCTTCAACCCATCGGTCGCAATCGCCAGCACATCGCGCGCCAGGTCACGCGCCGTATGCGCGCCAAACGCCGCCCCCAGCCCAAGCCGCGGCACATCGCGGCGCAGCGCCTGGTATTGCGAACACGACGATTGCCGCACCAGCGCCGCCGCCGCATCCAGCGCCGCGTCGTCGTAAAGCAGCCCCACCCACAGCGCCGAAAGCGCCAGCATCATCGCCGGGCTGCCGGCATCCGCCCCGCGCATCTCTAAAAAGCGCTTCAGCCGTACCTCGGTAAACACCGTGGTCAGATGGTCGGCAAAATCCCCCATCGTTGCCCGCACCCCCGGGTGCCCGGGCAGGTCACCAGCCATGAACCGCCGGAACGAAGCCCCGGCCACATCCAGCATTTTCCCGTCGCGCATAATGAAATACATCGGCACGTCCAGCACCCAGTCCACATAGCGCTCGAAGCCGAACCCGTCCTCGAACACCACCGGCGGTATCCCCGTGCGATCCCTGTCGGTATCGGTCCAGACATGCGCGCGCGCTGACAAAAACCCGTTAGGCCTACCTTCGGTAAACGGAGAATTAGCAAACAACGCGGTCGCAATCGGCTGCAACGCCAGGCTCACCCGCAGCTTGCGCACCATATCCGCTTCCGAGGAAAAATCGAGGTTCACCTGCACCGTACAGGTGCGCAGCATCATGTCCAGCCCCAGCGTGCCCACCAGCGGCATGTACCGGCGCATGATCGCGTAGCGGCTCTTCGGCATCCATGGCATATCCTGCCGCCGCGCCAGCGGATGAAACCCCAGCGGCGCGAAGCCTATGCCCAGAACCTCTGCGAGCGGCCGGAGTTCGGCGAAATGCGCGGCGAATTCCGCCCGCGTGCGGTGCAGATCGACCACCGGCGCGCCTGAAAGCTCGAACTGCCCCCCGGGCTCCAAGGAAACCGAGGCCCCCGCCCATTTCCCCTCACCCTGCAACCCGATCGGCTGACCATGATCGAGTATCGGCGCCCAGGTCTGCCCCGCCAGTCCCTCCAGCAGCGCCCGTATTCCCTCGGGCTCATAGGCCGGCGGCGCCAGCCCCGCCACCCGGAAGCCGAATTTCTCATGTTCGGTGCCAATCCGGAACGCGGCTTGCGGTTTGCACCCTGCCGCCAGATAGGCGGCGAGCGGCGCCGCGCCGGTTATCGGTGTCTGATCAGTCTCGCCGGGGTTTGACATGGGGTTCCGATGCGGAGCTAGGGGCAGGCCAGACGTCACTCGGCCTGCAGCAGCGCCAGACCGACGATTGCCGCGGTTTCAGCCCGCAACAGGCGCGGACCGAGCGTGACCGGCAGAACAAAGGGATGCGACCGGATGGCGTCAAGCTCCATATCCGTGAACCCCCCTTCCGGTCCGACCAGAAGCCCGCGCGGCGCGGTCATGCCGCGTGGGGGCTGAATATCAGACCCGCGCTCCAGACAGGCAACCAGTGGCCGCGTCGGCGGCCATTCCGCCAGCAGCGTGTTCAGCGCGCGCGGCGTGTGTACGACCGGTACCGTCATCCGCCCGCACTGCTCCGCTGCCTCGACAGCAATTGCAGCCAGTCGCTCGGGCTTGGTGCGGTCGGCGTTGGTGCGTGTCGTGAACACTGGAAAAAGCGCCGCCACCCCAAGCTCGGTCGCTTTCTGTACCATCAATTCGGTCGGGGCCCGCTTCAGCGGCGCGAAGCCCAGCCACAAATCCGGCTCCGCCGTCTGCGCCCGGGTCGGGGCGCCAACCGTCAGCACCGCGTGGTCGCGTCGCAAATCCGCGATCGTCGCCAGAAACTCGCCATCGGCGCCATTGAACACCAATAGCCGGTCGCCAATCCCGCGGCGCATCACATGCGCGAGGTAATGCGCCTGCCCGCCCGAAGTCACCACCATCCCCCGTTCCCCCAACGGACCCGCCACATAGAGCCGGATCGAGGGCAGTGGCGCGCGGGCGTCGGCGTCGGCTAGAACGTTCGGGCTCTGTGTCATCATGAACCGAACATAACAGCAATGGCCCGCCATACCGATATCGTATCCGGCGGCTGGGTGGCGCGGTTGCCGCCCAGGTTGCGCGCCTATGCGTTGCTCGCCCGCTGGGACCGGCCAATCGGCGCCTGGCTGCTGTTTCTGCCGGGGCTCTGGAGCCTTGGTCTTACCGCGCGTGGCGCCCGCCTGCCCGCCCTGCTGCTCGCCTTCGCGCTCGGCGCCATTCTCATGCGCAGCGCCGGTTGCGTGGTGAACGACATGTGGGACCGTGACCTTGACCGCCGCGTCAGCCGCACCGCGGCGCGTCCGCTCGCCGCCGGCATGCTCAGCCTCCGGCAGGCCGGCATTTTCCTGGTCCTGCTGCTGCTCGCCAGCCTTGCCATCCTGCTCTGCCTCAATCGCCTCGCGCAAATCCTCGGCGTCGCGAGTCTCGCCCTGGTTGCGCTCTATCCACTCGCCAAGCGCGTCACCTGGTGGCCGCAACTCGTGCTGGGCCTCACGTTCGGCTGGGCCGCGCCCATGGGCTTTGCCGCCGGCGCCGGGCATCTCGCCCCGGCTTCCGCCACGCTCTATGCCGCCGCCATCGCCTGGATCCTCGGCTACGATACCATCTACGCCCACCAGGACCGCGAAGATGATGCGATGGTCGGCATCCGCTCCACCGCCCGCCGCTTCGCCGCCGTGCCCCGCGCCTTCATCGGCGCCTGTTACGCCGTGATGCTGGCGGCATTGGTCGCCACCGGCTGGCTCGCGCATGTCTCGGCCGCCTTCTATCTGCTGCTGCTCCCGGCCGCCTTCCTGCTCGGCCTTCAGGTCACGCGACTGAGAATCGAGGATCCGGCGCTTTGCCTTGCCCTGTTCAAGGCCAACCGGGAGGTCGGGCTGCTGGTCGGCCTCGCGCTGCTCGCCGGCCGGCTATGACCGATCCCGCCGAGTTCGTGCGCGCCCACACCACCGTTGCCACCGCGCCCTTGGTGCCGGAACTGCCGCTGCATCTCGCCACCGAAATCACCCCCATCTGGCACGCAACCGAGGCTTGGCTTGCTGCCCAATGCGCGCCGCCCTTCTGGGCCTTCGCCTGGCCTGGGGGGCAGGCCCTGGCCCGCCACATCCTCGATCACCCCCGAACCGTCGCCGGCCGCCGCGTGCTAGATTTCGCGAGCGGTTGCGGCATTGCCGCGCTTGCCGCGGCACGCGCTGGCGCCGCCCAGGTGCTGGCCGCCGAAATCGACCCGCTGGCGGGTGCCGCCATCGCCGCCAACGCCGCGCTCAATGGCGTTACCCTCACCATCACACTGGCCGATCTGGTGGCCACGCCTCTGGCCGAGCCCGCCCCCGTTTGGGATCTGATTCTGTGTGGTGACGTCTGTTACGAAGCACCGATGACGCGCCACATCCTGCCCTGGCTGCAAGCCCTGGCGAACAGGGCCGAAATCTGGGTCGCGGATCCCGGTCGCGCCTATCTGCCGCGCCAGGGTCTGAGGGAATTCGCCCGATATACGGTGCCCACCAGCCTCGAACTCGAGGACCGCACCGTCCGCGATGTCACGCTTTACCGCATCCTCGCCACGGGCTGAGCCGATGGCGCCGCAACCCGGTCGCGGCGCCATCCGCGCACCGCCGCCACCAGCACCACCACCGCCAGGGCGGCCGCGCCCCAGAGCCCGGTCCATATCGCCGGCCGCCAATGCGTCAGGTGAAAATTCGCCGCCCATACCCGCCCCGCCGTTACCCGCGTAGCCGCCGCGTACCAGGCATATTCCAGCCCGGCCGTGCCCAGCATGCCCACAGGCAACAGGATCACCGGGGCCACCGGCTTACCCCGCCATGCCGCCGGCAGCGCCCGCCAGGCCATCAGCCACACGAACAGCCCCGCGGCGATCGCCGCCTCATACACCTCGGCCTTGGCCTGCATGAAGTAATGCACCAGACCCAGTACCGCGATACCATAGGCCAGCCGGTGCAGGCGCTTCCAGTTACGGCCGAGCGCCCGCATCATGCCATCGGTCGAGGTTGCTGCCAGCGCCAGCAAAAGCACCAGAGCCCCGAACCCGATCGTCAGATAAACCCGGCGCCATATCTCGCTGGCCACATGACCCAGATGCCAATTCTGTTGCGCCGCATAAAGTGCCAGGTGCAACCCACCATAAGCCGCAGTCGCCACACCCAACATACGCCGCACCAGATTCAACCTGGCGGCGTTCAGCAAGGACCGCGCCGGTGTCAACGCCAGAGTTATCAGTAGCAGCCGAAGTGTCCACAATCCGAACCCGTGCACCAACGCCAGCACCGGCCGCGCACCCAGCGCACCCGCCAAATACTGCGCCAGCAGCCACACTCCGGGAATGAAAATCAGGCCAAGGGTTGTGGCCTTGAACACTGAAAATCGCCCGCCCCGTGTGAGCACGGGGCTGGCCAGGCGCCGTAAAGCGGTCATTTCCCTATGGCTTATCCGATCGCGCGATCAGCCGGGCGGCGGCGGCGGATATGGCGGCGTCCCATTCGGCGGCGCGCCACCGGGGGGCATCCCGTTGGGCGGGGGCCCGCCATAACCGCCGGGCGGAGCCAGCATCTGCTGCATCTGCTGCTGGCTGATATACTTGAAACCCGGAGGCGGCGTGAACAGGCCCGGGCTCTGCGGCGCATAGGCGACCACAGACGCGGTCAGTTGGGTTTGCGGCCCTCCCGGCTGCCCGCCGCTACCCGAGAGCAGCACGCCGTCATTGGTCACACAGGCCTGGCCATTGGTGCCGGGCGTGGCCACTTTCCAGGATGTGCAGCCATAACCGGCAATGGTCTGCTGTCCTTCCCGGGTGTAGGTCATCGTGTCGTTCAGTATGAAGCCGTCGGCGGTGCCAGGAGGCAGCGGCATGGTTGCATAGATACGCTTCGCCGTGATCACCAGCATCTGCGAGTTGTGCGCCCGGTCCAGCACCGTGAAGCCGGCGCCGTTGGGCGTGTCGATGCGCAGCATCCCGCCATTGGCGGTCGTATAATACATGTGGGTCAGCTGCGCCGGCTGACCCGGCCCGGCGCCGACGCTATAGGTTACGGATACGTCGCGCGTCGGCAGAAACAGCGGATGAACCGCCTGTGTCTGGGCCCAGGCCGCGCCCGGCAGCGCGCAGGCAAGGGCCAGGCATCCGGCCTGCCATCCCCGTTTGCCGGAACCATCCGATCGGACCATGCTGTCTCCTTCCGTGCAGGGCAATGACTGGGCGATAAGCCACTCCCCCTGAGTTGGCAGAACCTTGCCGGGAAACAAGTCGACTGACGGTCACGGCTTGGTTACAAATTGTGCGGGTCAACGATATCGTCGCGGCATCCGCTCGCGGTTTCAGCCGCGCGCGATCCCCTCCCCCAAGGCCATTTCGCTGAACTCGGAAAGCAAATCCGCCGCCGCCGGACAGGGCGGAAACCGCGCCGGTCGCGAAAGCGCCGTAGCCAGCAACGCCCTGTAATGCGCCCGCGGTACCTCGCGCGCCCCGAACTGTGCGAGATGGTTGGTCACGAACTGTGTATCGAGCAATATGAACCCCCCCAGCCGCAGCCGGGCCACCAAATGCGCCAAGGCCAGCTTCGAGGCATCGCGCGCGGTCGAAAACATGCTCTCGCCAAAGAACGCGGCCCCGAGGCTCACGCCATACAGCCCACCCACCATAACCCCATCCGCCCAGGCTTCCACCGAATGCGCGTAGCCAGCACGGTGCAGCGCAATGAAAACCGCCTCGATCTGGTCGTTGATCCAGGTCTGCGGCCGCCCCGGTAGCGGCGCCGCGCACTGGCGCACGGTCGCGGCAAAGTCGGTATCGGCGGTCACCGTCATCCGGCCGCTGCGCACGGTCCGGTAAAGGCGCCGCGGCAAATGAAATCCCTCCAGCGGCAGAATCCCGCGCCGCGGCGGGTCCAGCCAATGTAGCACGGGGGACTCACGGTCCTCGGCCATGGGAAACAGCCCCGCCCGATAGGCGCGCAGCACCAGTTCCGGCGACAAATCGGGCAAGCGGCGCGACATGGTTTAATCAGGCACCCAATTTCGCCACCCCGCAATCATCGAAACCGACAGGCGCGGGTGTGGTGCCGGCTCAGCTGTAACTCGTCGCCTTCCAGGGCGAAGCCGGCACCGCCGCTTTGCGCACTGGCGGCCGTCGTTCGCAGGCGATGAAATACATGCCCGCCACGAAGGTTAGGTTCGACGCGGCATCGAACACCATCGCCAACCGGTCGGAGGGCAGGGCGGTCGCAATCTGCCAGACGCTGAACAGCGCATAAACCAACGCGAACAGGCGCAACGGGCGGTAGACGGGCCGCAACGGGTTGGCATGGCCTTCCCGCACCATACCCCGCCACACCAGCATCACCCGATAGAACCAGACCCCGGCGGCGGCCGACAAACCGTCCCACGCCGCCCCAGCCCAGCCCAGCCTGTGCACCGCCAGCAGGGCGCCATCCGCCGCCAGCAGAAACACGATAGCGCCAATCTGCAGGCTCATGCCGACATCGAACGCGTCCGGCCTGTCACCCAGCCGGTCAGCCACCGGCTGAAACACACGGTCCAGCAGCATATCGTCGGCGCGGGTCAGGAAATCCGCGATCGTCATCTCACCTCGGCATTTAGGGTGGCGGCACCGCCAAGGAAACCTTCGCCGGCGCGCATCCGATGCACACACCCAACGCCTCGACCGTGGCGGAATCGGGGCGAAACCCCTGTCCGGCGGTGGCACGGGCCAAGGCCGCAGCCAGTTCCGCGTCGTGCAGTTCGGTCACCCGACCGCATGTGCGGCAAATTAGAAACTGCGCGGTATGGCCGGTCGCGGCCTCGTGATGGTGGTGCTGTAAATGATGAACGCAGGCCACGTAGGCCGAAAGCCGCTCGATCCGGTGTATCAGGCCCTCCTCCAGCAGAAACTCCAGCGCCCGATACACGGTTGGCGGGGCGGCGTGGCCGTGCGCCGGTTCGAGCCGAGCCAACAGATCATAGGCACCGGCGGGCCGCGGACTTTCTATCACGAGGCCGAGCACGGTGCGCCGCAGCTTCGTCAGCCGCACGCCGCGGCGCGCACACTGCACTTCGGCGCAGGCCAGAAGCTCCTGCGTTTCCGGCGCAAAAACATCCGCCCCGGGTTCGGTCATGGCTCGGTCGGGCGCAGCATCGTCGCCAGGACGTAGGTAAGGAAGCTGAACACAGCAATCCAGAAACTGATCGGCCAGCCGGAATAAAAGCCAGCGGTCAGCCCGGCCCAGGCCTGGCCCAGCGCCAGCACGGGGGCCAGAACCAACCCCACCGTCACCCGACGGCTCAGGCTCTGCGCCGCCGCCGCTGGCCCGATCAGCAGCGTGAACACCAGCAGCACCCCCACAATCTCGGCCGCGCCGGCAATCGCGATCGCGCAAATCGCCAAAAACGCCATACCGATGGCGCGTGGGGAAATCCCGCGCGCCTCGGCGATTTCGGGATGGATCGCAGCAAACAACACCGGACGCCCGATCAGCGCCAACCCGGCCAGACTGACCAGACAAAGCCCGGTCAGCGCCAGCACCGTCGCGCGGTCCACCGCCAGCACATTGCCAAACAACAGCGCCGTCGCCTGGGCAGCATAGGAGGTGTAAAAATGCAGAAAAAACAGGCCAAACCCCAGCGCCAGCGAAAGGACCATGCCGATCGCGACATCGCGCCGCCCGATCCGCGCACCCAGGCCTCCCATGGCCAGCCCCGCGGCCAGGGTTGCACTTATCAATCCGGCCAGCGGCGGCAAACCCAGCAACACAGCCCCGGTCGCGCCGGTGAACCCGACATGGCTCAGCGCATGGCCGGCAAATGCCTCCGCGCGCAAAAGCAAAAACCAGCCCACCAGGCCGCACAGAACCGAAACGGCGCCCGCGGCCAACAGCGCATGCACCATGAAGGCGTAATGCAGCATCAGCCAGCCCGATCCAGCGGCAGCGTGGCTTCCCCCGGCAGCACGAAAATCCGCCCGCCCACGCGCACGACCTCCACCGGCGCCCCATACAGGCGTGATAGCACCTTGGTGGTGATCACCTGGTCCACCGGGCCCAGCGCCAAAGCGCCACGGGCCAGGTAAAGCACGCGGTCGATCGCCGGCAGCAGGGGATTGATCTCGTGACTGCTGACCACGATCGCGCAGCCGAGCCTGGCGCGGATCGCGCGCAGCAAGGCCACGGTCTCGGCCTGCGCCGCCGGGTCTAGGCTCACCAGCGGCTCATCGAGCAAAAGCAATGCCGGCCGACCCAACACTGCCTGAGCCAGCCGCACGCGCTGGCGCTCACCACCGGATAAATTCACATAGCGGCGCCCGGCCAGATGGGTCGCGCCAAGCTCCGCCAGGGCCGCGTCAATCTCCGCCCGGGCAGTCCCGCCGCGCCACGGCAGGCCCAGGCGGTTGCCGGCGGCGCCGGCGGCCACCACGTCCCACGCCGAAAGGAACTGCCCGTTCGGTTCGGTCTGCGGCAGATAACCCACACGGGTCGCCCCCGGCCGCACCGGCCGGCCAAGCACGCTTATCCGCCCCGCTCGCGGGCGCACCAGGCCCAACAAAGCGCGTAACAAAGTCGATTTACCAGCACCGTTCGGTCCCAGCAAACCAATGATCTCCCCTTGGCCAACCCGAAAACTCGCATCCGCGAGCAGGGTCCGCGGGCCCTGCGCCAGCACCACCGCATCCAGTTCGACGGCCGGTTCCCGATCGTTCATCGCGGCTGGTCAAGCGCCGCGCCCAGGGCGGCCACTTCGCGGCTCAGCCACGCGGCATAGGTCATATTGGCGGGTTCCGTCTCGGTCACCGACACGATCGGCACGTGGCTCTGGCGCGCCACCGCCATCAGCCTTCGGGTCAGGTCGGTCTCCGCCTGGGTGTTCACAATCAGCGCCGCCGCCTGGTGGGCCCGCAGCGCATCGAGCAGACCGCCATATCCCGCCGCCGCCGGCTCGACATTGTTCTGCACCGCAAGTTCCAGTCCCGGGTCCAGGCTCTGATAGCCCAGTGCCGCCAGCATCGGGCCAAATACCGGCTCGGTCGCGGCAACCCTGACCCGCGGATGGCGCGTGCGCAAATCATCCATGGCCTTGCGCAACCCGGCCAGTGAGGCGCGGAACGCCGCCAGGTTTGCGTCTATCTGCGCCGCCCGCTGCGGCTCGAGCGCGCTCAGTCGCGCAGCCAGGAAGGTCGCAAGCGCCAGGCCGGTCTGGGGATCGTACCAGATATGCGGGTTCGCGCCGGCACCGGCATGCACCAGATCCGCCACGTTGATCACCTCGCGCAACCGGCCAGAAGCGGTTGCCGCCAACAGATCGCGCATCCACGGATCATAACCGGCGCCGTTGTAAATCACGATATCGGCGCGGCTCAGCCAGCGCGCCGCGTCAGGTCCCGCCTCGAACAGATGCGGATCCTGCGCGGGATTGGCGATCAATGCGGTGATTCTGGTCCCGTCCGGGGCAATGGCGCGGGCAACCCCCGCATACACGGTTTCCGCGGCGACTATGGTAACACCGCCCGTTGGCACGGGTGGCGCCGCCAAGGCAGGAACGGCCAGCACAAGGAACAGCAAAGCGACGCGGAACATGACGCTGTTATAATATAACGCGCAGCGCCGGACCAGCCAGCCGTGTCACCTCATGTTCGCAGTGCCGCGCGGGCAAGACGGTCATTGATCGCAACCCCGATCCCCTCGTTCGGGATCGGCATCACGGCGATGTCCGAAAGCCCGCGCCGCAGAACGATGTCGTCCAGCAAGCGCAACCCGGTGAACAAACGGGCGGCAGCCTCGGTCAGGTCGCCCCGTGTGCTCAACTGAAACACCGGCCCCTGCGCCCGCCCCCCCTCTCCGAACGCCAGAAAACCCTCCTCCGCGGTGGCGCACAGCGCATTCAGGCGCAGCGCCGCGCGCGGCGCGTAATGCGGGCCAAGCAGGCCCGGCCCGCGAACCACCTCGTCACCAGGCACGCCGAGCGGCCCTATCAACGCCTCGATCTCGTCCACGGTCACACGCCCCGGGCGTAACAAGGTGGCATACGGCCCGGACAGGTTCAGCACGGTCGATTCGATGCCCACCGGGCAGGGCCCGCAGTCCAATACGGCATCGATCTTTTCACCAAGCCCGGCCAGCACGTGGTGAGCGGTGGTCGGGCTCAGCCCGCCCGAGGGATTGGCCGAGGGCGCGGCTATCGGCACACCGACCGCGCGCAGCAGGGCACGGGCCGCGTCATGACCCGGCACCCGCACCGCCAGCGTATCGGGCGGCCCCGCATTGGCGGCAATCCGGCATCCCGGCGCGCGCGGCAGCACCAGGGTCAGGGGGCCCGGCCAGAACGCGGCTGCCAATGCCAGCCCCACGGGGCCGAACTCGGCATCGACACGAGCCGACTCTAGGTCAGGGTAATGACAAATCAGCGGGTTGCCAGCGGGGCGCTGCTTTGCCGCGTAGATAGCGGCCACCGCCGCCGCGCTGTCGGCCCGCCCGCCCAACCCGTAGACGGTCTCGGTGCCGAAGGCCACCAACCCGCCTCCAATCAGTCGGGCGGCGGCGGCTGCAATTCCTGCGTCATCCGCCCCGAAGCGCGCGGGCATTCACCTGCCCCGGCATAGGAACGGCGGGTTCACCCAGTTCGGCTTACCGTAAAGCAGTGCGCCACCATCCATCAGATTGACCGAGCCGCCAGCGGCTTCCAGCACCGCTTGAGGCGCCGCGGTATCCCATTCCATGGTGCGCCCCATACGCGGGTAAAAATCGGCCATCCCCTCGGCGACCCGCATGAACTTCACCGCCGAGCCGACATTGGTCAGCTTCGCCACCGGCACCGTGCGCAGCATCGCCGCCAGTTTCGGATCATCGGCGTAGTGGCGGCTGGCCATCACCGTCAGCCCCTCGGGCGGCGGCGAGCGGGCCGCGATCATCTGTCGGCCATGGGGGGTCTCCTTCCACGCGCCTTCGCCGACAATGCCGGAAAACACCTCGTCATAGGCGGGTAGCGCCACGGCCCCCAGCACCGGGCGTCCGTCCCGGACCAACCCGATATTGACCGTGAAATCGTCGCGCCCGGCCGCGAATTCGCGCGTGCCGTCGAGCGGGTCGACCAGCCAGAACGCCCCTTCCGGCGCGGCCCGGTCCTGTCCGCTCTCCTCCTCCTCGGCCACCACCGGTACGTCCGGCGTCGCCGCGCGCAACGCCTCGGTAATCAGTCGCTCGGCCGAGCGATCGGCTTCCGTGACCGGCGAGTTATCGGGTTTGGCGCCGACCGCGAAGCCCCGCGCGCGCACCGCCATGATCACGCCGGCGGCGCGTTTGACAAGCCCAACGGCAAGTTCCAGGGCGTAGCGATCGTTCATGCGCGGCTTGTACCCCCGATGCGGCCGCGCGGAAATGGGCGATGCTCTGGTCAGGGCTTGTTCAACCGTTATTTAATGCGGCACCACCAACCCGGAGTTCCTGCCGATTATGCTCGAAATTTCATTCGCCCCGGTCACCCTGCCCGAAACCGGCGCGCTGACCATCCTCGCCGCCGAGGGACAGGCCACCTCCGGTACCTGGCGCGCGATTGATGAAGTTTCCGCGGGCCTGGTCGGACGCGCCCTCGCGGTCGCCGGCTTCAAAGGCGCCACGTCCGATCACTGCACCGTGTTGGCGCCGGCGGCCGGCCTCACCCGGCTTGTCGCCCTTGGTCTCGGTCAGGCCGACAAGGCGAACCCCGAGACCCTGGTCGCGGCTGGCGGCCGCGCCGTCGCCGCGCTTGCGCAGGATTCCGTGGCCGCCATCGATGCCGGCGGCTTCAGCGCCATCCAGGCTGCCGAAATCGCGCTTGGCGCCACCCTTCGCGCCTACCGGTTCGATCGTTACAAAACCCGCGAAACCGCCGACGACAAACCCAAGCTTACCAACCTCACCCTGCTCACCCAGGACCCGGCCGGCGCCCAAGCCGCTTTCGCCACCCTCAAGCCCGTGGCCGACGGCGTCTATCTCGCGCGGAATCTGGTCAGTGAACCACCCAACGTGCTCACACCCGTCGAATTCGCCCGCCGCATCGAGGGTCTCAGTCAGCTTGGCCTCGCGGTCGAGATCCTCGGCCCCGATCAGTTGCATGCGCTCGGCTTCGGCGCGTTGCTCGGGGTTGCCCAGGGCAGCGTCAATCCCCCCCGCGTTGCCATCATGCGCTGGCAGGGCGCGGCCAACCCCGACGCCGCCCCGCTGGCTCTGATCGGCAAGGGCGTCACCTTCGACTCCGGTGGCATCAGCATCAAACCTGCTGCCGGCATGGAGGACATGAAGTGGGATATGGCCGGTGCCGGCGCGGTCACCGGCGCCATGGCCGCGCTGGCCGGGCGGCGCGCCAAGGCCAATGTCATCGGCATCGTCGGCCTGGTCGAGAACATGCCCTCCGGCACCGCTCAGCGTCCCTCCGATGTCGTCACCACCACCTCCGGCCAGACCGTCGAAGTCATCAACACCGATGCCGAGGGCCGCATGGTACTGGCCGATATCCTCTGGTATTGTCAGGATCGCTTCAAGCCGCGCGCCATGATCGACCTCGCCACTCTGACCGGTGCCATGGTCGTATCCCTCGGCCATGAAATGGCGGGTTTCTTCAGCAATGATGACCCCCTCGCCTCCCAGCTCGCCGAAGCGGCCGAGGCCACCGGCGAAAAGCTCTGGCGCATGCCGCTAGGCGATGCCTATGATCGGCAGTTGAAATCCGACATCGCGGACATGAAGCACGTCACCGGCCGCCCAGGCAGCGCCATCACCGCCGCCTGCTTTCTGCGCCGCTTCGTCAACAACCTGCCCTGGGCGCATCTCGATATCGCAGGCGTCGCCTGGGCCGGCAAGGACGCACCCGCCACGCCGAAAGGCGCCACCGCCTTCGGCGTGCGGCTGCTCGACCATCTCGTTGCCCGGCATTTCGAGGATTAATGGCGGATATCGGCTTTTATCATCTCACCCGGACCGAACTGGTGGACGCGCTGGCCCCCTTGCTGGCGCGCACACTCAAGCTCGGCCGGCGGGCGACGCTGCGCTGCGCGACGCCGGAGCGCCTCGTGGCGCTCGACGCCGCGCTTTGGCTGAACCCCCAGCACAAATGGCTGCCCCACGGCACATCCGCGCCGGAATTCCAGCCGATATTCCTGACCACAGCCGATTCGCGCCCGAACGGCGCCGATTTTCTGTTCCTGCTCGACGGCACAGATACCATCGATGCCGCCGGTTGCGCCCGCATATTCGACCTGTTCGACGGCCGCGATGCCACGCAGGTCGCAGCCGCGCGTGAACGCTGGCGGCGGTGGCGCGCCGCCGGCCATGACCTGACCTATTGGCGCCAGACCGACAAAGGCTGGGAAAAATCCGACGGCTGATGCGGCGACGCGCCAGCCGTCACCGACCCCACCCGGCATTCCTGATGATTGTTGACATCACGCGAACCCCAACGCCGTCAGCATGGCCCGGCCGCTCACCTCGGGCGCGTACAGATGCTGTATGCGGGCACGAGCGCGGGCCCCGGTAGCACGCGCCGCATCGGGATCTTCGTGGACGCGGCGCATCGCGTGCGCCGCCTGCGCTATGTCGGCATCGGCCCAGGCCTGACCTTCCGCGCCGGGATATTCCCCAACCCCCACGGGTACCAGCCGATACCCGACGACGTAGGCGCAATCGGCGGTCGCGAAGTCCATCGTGCCGGAATATCCGGTCACGATCACTGGCTTGCCCATAAGCATGGCCTCGGCCGGACCACGACCAAAACCTTCCGACCTGTGCAGTGACACAAAACAATCCGCCGCCGCCACCAGGTCCAGTAATTCGGCCCTTTCCAGCGAAACGTCACGCAATTCGATGCGCGCGTCGCGGCACAGCGCCGAAAGCCGGCGCCACGGAATAGGCGCCGCGTCCCCACCCTGGGTTTTCACGATCAGCCGCACATCATCCTCAGGGTCGGGGAAGGCGGTCAGAAAGGCCTGCACCACCCCCTCGGGATTCTTGCGGCTGGCAAAACTCCGAAAGTCGAACATAAACAAAAACACCGTGGCATCGGGGGTGAGGCCCAGCGCGGCCCGGTCCGGTTCGGCGTCACGCGGGGGCAGCGCCACGGCCATCGGCACCAGGCGTATCGAACGCAGCGCCTCTCGCGCAAAGGCCGCGCGGGCAAACGCGGAGGATGCCCAGATTTCGTCATAAAATGAAAACGCGTGCAGCCAGCGCCGCGGCAGCCGGTCGAGTTCCCAGGCCCACCAGCCTATCGTCCGCTCCGCCCGTACGCCGCGCGCCGCCAGAAATCGCCAGTCATCGTAGGCGGTATCCGCGTTATGGTGAACCAAATTCACCTCGGCCTCGATATCGGTCTCCGTCAACGCCCGGCCGCGCCGATCGAACAGCGTGCCCGCGCGGTCGAGCACCAGGAAATCGGAAAATCCAGCCGCTGTCAGCGCCGCAACCGAACCACGCAAATCCTCCCCCCGGCCGCTGCGCGCCGCCCACTCCCCGGTCAGCAGCAAACGGGTGCGCACGGCGCGGCGCCGGCGGGGCCGCGCGCGCTGTGGCTTGGGCGCGGGCGTGGGCCGCCGTTCTGCCGACACGAACGGAAAATCCAGTTCCGCCAGGGCACGGTTGGCATAGTTTTCCGGAAAGTTGTCGTGCCCCCAATCCAGCAGCCCGGCACGCCCCTCGGGAGTACGAATATCGTATGTCTCCTGCAAGTCCCGCCGGTTCGCCAATAGCATGATCAGAACATTCGGCACCCCCGGCGCCAGCAGACTGTCCGCGGCCAGAAACGCGGGCAGTCGCGGATCGATGGTGGCAATCCCTACCGCAAGTTCGCCGACGCCATACGTCACCAGCCATAACAGGTAATTCCACAACGACCGTTCGTCATCCAACGGAAAGGTGCGTTGCAGGTCGGCGCGTAACTCCCACGGCGTCATTGCGGCGCGGTTCAGCGTCAGCCCCCCCACCACGAGTTCGGTGGGTTCATGAAACCACGCCTTTACCCGGGCCGCTATCACATCCGGCCAGTCGAACAATGCCGGCGCCAGGAAGGCAAACCAGAACCCGTGCGCCAACCGGCTCAGGCGGTCGGTCGGAAACCTCAGCCAGCCATCCAGCCGTCCGCGTGCTTCGGCTACGCGTCGGGTGATTAGCATCGCTTCCGTGATTGGAACGTCCTTGTAATAGCTCGAAATCGCCGACATGCGCAGTAGTTGCACAATGAAGTCGGGGGTCAGCAAAGCGCGGTCCACCACGTGTTCGCGCAGGCCCGCGGTCAACACCCAGGCTAGATAATCCTGTAGCCCATCCGGGTCCTGGATCGGGTAGGCGCGTTGCAAATCCGCGCGCAATTCCCATGCCAGCGCCGCCTGCATCGGTAACAACGCGTCCATATGACCGATGCGGACCGAAACATCTCCATGAAACTGGGCGCCCGCCTCCCGTGCCGGCAAACTGCCGGCACGCACCGCGACAGACGGCCAGGGTGGCGGAACCGCGGCCGCGTTCGCCGCTTCGGCGTGGGCGGCGCTGTCATAAAGCAGCGCGCCGGCGGCGATCGATCGGCCGTCTATGCCCTGCGCCTCCGCCTCACCGCCGATGAACCAGTTGATGAACGCCTCCAGCCCGCGCTCATGATGCAGGTCGAACACGCGCTGTAAATCCGGCCGGTCCAGCCAAAGCTGATACATGAACCGCGTCATGATGATCCCGCGGTCACGCGCCGTCTCATCCGGCGCATCGAAGAATTCCGACCCGATGACCAGCGGTGTCAACGGATCGATCATGCCGTCATCGATCGCGCGGATCAGCCAGGTGCGCATATGCGTCTCGATCGGGCGCCCATTCGTGAAGCGCGCAAACCCGTAGGGCAGGCGCCGGTATTCGGCGTGTCCGTTGGCCAGGACAAGGGCGCGGTACTCGGCCAGCAGAACAGCCACGTCCCCTACCGTTGCCGGCGTGAACCGGTTCTGATGGCGCGAGAAGCTTTCGGCGTCCTCGGGGTCGATGCCGCTGAAATGAAAAAACACTATCGGCGCCCCATCCACCGTGTAGCCGCGGGCGGGACCGCCGGCCACGCGCCGCTGTGCCAGGTTCCAATAGGCAACGTTATAGGCGGTATCGCGCAATATCCGGGTTTGCGGCACAAATATCGGCGCCAGGTCCATCCAGCGCTGGTCGGTGAAGTAATTCGCCGCGACATCGGCCCGGCAATGGGCATGACAGCGGTCCTGCCACCACCCCAGGAAGCTCAACGCCGGGTCATCCCGCCGAAACCCGCAGAACCCAAGGTTATAGATCCCTGACTTCAATATCGCCAGGTCAGACGGTTCACACCCATCCTGCAGTGGGTGCAGAATATGAGGGGTCAGCACCAGGCTGTGGGCATCCAGCGCTGTCCAGGCGGCCTCCAGCGGCGCCAGCACCAGAATATCCGGATCCAGATAAATCACCCGGTCGAAGCCCAGCCGTTCCAGCAAATGGGTGAAGGCATACGGCTTCAGCGCGGTATTCAACTCCATGACGCTATACCACAAAGTCATGTTGTCGAGCAGCGGAATTTCTAGCGCGTCGCAGCCAATCACCGCTGCGGCGAGGTCTATGCCATCGAAGCGGCGCGGCTTGTCGGCCAATATAATGAACCGCGGCACGTCCGGCGCGACAGCGCGCAGGCTTTGCATCAATGTCGCCGCATAAGCGATGTAATTGGCAGAAATAATGGTGAAGAACGCTCGCTTCGGCGGCGGCGGTGATGCGAGCACCGGTTTACGCTTTCCTGCTGGCACGCATTCCCCTTTCGCCGCCACAGCGTTCCTGGCTGCGGTCACGGCATCCCGCCGGTTAACCGCCTCCAGCGGTCATTCAGGAGAGTAACAGCATGGGGCCGGGGGCGGAAAGTCCGGGACAGATGGGGTTCGGGGTCGCGCGCCTGGATGCGACCAGGTGAGGTGCGAAGCAAATCCGGGTTGTGCCGCCCTACCGGCGGCGAGGCTGCGCCGCCGTCAGCCAGCGCTCCGCCTCAGCCGCCTGAGCGGCCACACCCACTCGGCCTTCCTGCCAACCATGACCGACGAAATGCGCGCGCAGTGCATAAATGTCGGCAGGGTCGAAGGCGCGCGTCAAATCAGGATACAACGCCGCATACTCGGCCGGATCAAACGCCATCGCGCACGGTTGCCGCCGCTCGAAATAGCCCTGCACCACAAAATGCGCGTGCAGGCTTGGTACGTCGCCTACCAGTCGCGCGGCCTCCACATCCGGATAGGCGCGACCGTAGAAAGCCGGATCGAAAGGCAGAAGCCGCGCGAATTCCTGAATCAGGAAACGCAGGAAGCCGGCGCGAACAGAAACAGTTTCCTGCGCGAGATCGAGCTCGGTGATATCAAGCCCCGCCAACAGCAGAGTAAGCGGCGGCGCATAAGCCCCTTGCGCAAGAACGGAAACACCAAGGCTCGGGCGGATGGATTGGCCATCAGGCATGCGACACGCTTTCCGCGGCTTCGTCAGCGCCGGGCAGGGTCAGCGGCAAGGCCGGGCGGCGGCCTGTCAGCGCCGCCCGGCGGCGCCGCTGAACCCCGACGCCCTGTCGTTACGGTTGAAATGTAACGCCGTATCTCCCGCGCCGGTCAATAGAAAAATGTATGTTCCCACACAAATTTTCAACTTTCTGGCGAAACCACGCCGACCGCGCTTACAGGCTCGCCATATCGATCACGAACCGGTACTTCACATCGCTTTTCAGCATCCGCTCATACGCCTCGTTGATCTGCTCCATCCGGATCAGTTCTATATCCGCGGTAATTCCACGTTCGGCGCAGAAATCCAGCATCTCCTGGGTTTCGGGTAACCCGCCGATCAGCGATCCGGCAAAGTTGCGGCGCTTGTAAATCAGGGAAAACGGCGCGACTGCCAGTGGCTTCTCTGGTGCCCCTACCTGCACCATGGTGCCATCCCGCTTCAGCAGGTTCAGAAGCGCGTTCACGTCATGGTCGGCGGCGACGGTATCCAGAAT